>VGPI01000143.1 GCA_016875595.1 Candidatus Cloacimonadota bacterium | reverse complement strand
GTCAATACCGATGCCGGTGTCCGTCACTTTGATCACTACTGAATTACCGGTATCACTCACTTCCAGATCTAAGGATATGGAGATGCTTCCACTCTCGGTGAATTTGAGCGCATTATCCAGAACTTTATTGATCGCCTGAGTGAGCAGGTGGTACTCTGTGCTGAGGTAGATCTCCGGCTCGATCTCCAGTTTCAGCTCGAGCCCTTTTTGGTTTGCTCTACTGCGTAGTTTATCCGCCATATTGTTCAACATCCGGCTGAGATTGACAAAGGTGTAATTCAGGTCACGGACATTATCGGTGGATTCCAGTTGTGCCAGTAACATTACTGAATCCAGGGTGGTCATCAAGCGCTTGCCTGAGATCTGGATCAAGCCGGCCATCTCGCGGATCTCGGGATCCACTGCGGTTTTGATAATGATATCGGCAAACCCGAGAACTCCGCTCATCGGTGTCCTCAGTTCATGACTCATATTTGCCAGCAGTGCGGATTTGAGCCGGTCTGATTCTTCTGCCTTATCCCGAGCGCTGATGATCTCCTGTTCCGCTTGCTTCTGCCTGGTAACATCCTGTACCTGTGAAACAAAATAGAGCGGTTGGTTTTGTTTGCCGCGGATCAGGGTGGAACTAACACTGACACAGATCACATCACCATCTTTTCGGATATAACGTTTTTCAAAACGGACGGTATCTGACCGGTTGGCAATCATATCCTCGACGATCTGAGTGTTTTTTGAGACATCGTCGGGATGAGTAACATCATAAAATGACATTCGGTTAAGCTCCGATTCCTCATAACCGATCAAGTCGCAGAACGCCTTGTTTGCCCGCATGATCCTGCCGTTGAGTGCTAATAATTCCATTCCGATAGGGGCGTTTTCATAAGCGCTGCGGAACCGTGATTCGCTCTCCACCAATGCTTCTTCCATCGCTTTACGCTGACTGATATCGGTAACGACATTCACGATGGACTGGGGTGTTCCATAATCATCTTTGATCACTTTGCACCGGAGCTCGCCCCAAAACTTACTCCCATCCTTGCGCAGGAATTCGACCTCCATACAATCGATCAGTCCATTTTCCAAATAGTTGGGCATATTGGTCAGCAGATCTTCGCGATAGCCCTCAGCGATCATGCTCAGTGCGTTAAGTCCGACCATTTCTTCCGGTGTTTCATAGCCGAACAGAACTGCTTTACGTGGATTGGCCAGAAGAGTAATGAATCTGGTATCGAGCATGCAGATGCCATCGGGAGACATATCCACCAGGGTCTGGTAGCGGTGTTGGGATTCAGTCAGCTCGTTTTGGATGCGTTTGCGTTCCAACCTGATGCGATAATCCTCCAGTTCCCGGGTAATCGCCGGTATCAGCCGAGGAAGATTATCCTTGAGAATATAGTCATTTGCTCCAGCTTTCATCATCTCGACCGCTATCTCTTCGCCCACCGCCCCTGATACCAGAATGACCGGCATATTCAGCCCGAGAGATCGATGGATTTCCAGCACTTCTTCACCTGAAAATTCTGGCATTGAATAATCCGTTACGATGATATCCCACCGCTCGTCTTCAAGTGCCCTGAGCAGTGCATCCGCATCGTTGACCTGCCGATAGCTCACGGTTTCAAATTCCTTCTTCAGCATCTGCACCATCAGGCGCACGTCTGTTTCATTATCTTCCACAAAAAGTATCTTCAGTGAGTCATACATTTGATTACCTCATTTGGGGTCAGTCACACTTTCGGCTGATCCCTCTTCACTGTTCAGTTCTGAAACTTGGATGTTTGGTTGACCGGGTTTTCTTACCTCACGCCCCTGCTCCCATACCCAGCGGATCAGTCCGGACTTGGTCTGAATTCTATAGATGATGGTAAATGGACAATCGCTTTCTACGGCTTTACGGATCTCATCGCTGACATATTGCCGGTCTTCCGGGACGATAATTTCATCATAAGAAAGCACAGCATTGTCCAGGATATCTTCCACCGCATATCCCGTCTGATTTAAACAGCCATCGGAGATATACTTCATCTTCCAATGTTTGTCATAAAGGCAACGATACACCATTCCCGGAAGGTTCTGCAACAGGTTGTCCACCATTTCAGCGCTCATCCGGCGGTACTGCGGATCATTTTTCTTTCTGGCAACAGGTCGTTTTGTCATCGTAACTCCTTCAAAGGGCGCTTGTATTGGTAAAACCGATTTTGTGTCAATGTAAATGTGGTGTCCGATGTTTACTCACAACATACAGCTTGATCTGGAGTAAGTTCTATGTTGATACCATGAATAACTCTTGACTATTTTACTATCTTACAATTTGGTACTCAGAAACTACACACGGGAGGTTCCGTAAATGAGAGGATTAGTTCTCACCTTTGTCCTGTTGTTGCTTACAGCGTATCTGGGCGCGCTACCGGTCGGTTCAGATCGAGCCGTCAGAGTAGCCAGGAACTTTTTGAGCGAAAGAATGGGCACGGATTTTACGGTGGCGGATGCTACGCCGCTGGGATCCGGATATCCGGAGTCCTATATTTATGTCGTCAATGTCAGACCACAGGGATACGTCCTGGTATCAGCCAACGATGCTGCTTATCCTTTCATCGGGTATAGTGTGGAGAACAACTGGGGTGATTTTGAGCTCCCTGCGCAATTGGACTCATTGATCCGCAATTGGAATGATGAACTTCATTTCATCCGCCGCAATGACCTGCGCGCTGACCTGCCCACCTCGCTATATTGGAGCAGGTACGACCTCAATCCGATCGAATTTATCCCCAACCGCAACTTCCGCGATGTGGCACCGATGATAACTGCCAGATGGGGTCAGGGCACCTATTACAATGCCCAGTGTCCTGCCGGCACACCCGTCGGATGCGTTGCCACGTCGATGAGCATGATCATGCGTTACTGGTCATATCCGCAGATTGGACAAGGTTCACACTCCTACAACCATCCCGTTTATGGCACTCAATCAGCAAACTTCGGTGAAACTGTCTATAACTGGAGTGCCATGCCTCATGCGTTGAGCAGTCATAATAGCGCTGTTGCCACCATTTGTCGTCATACCGGTGTGGCAGTGAACATGGACTATGCGCCAGGCGGTTCCGGGGCATACAGCACAGCCGTTCCTCCAGCTCTGATCAGCTACTTCAAGTATAAGAACACCGCTCAATTACGCTACAAGCAACACTATTCGGATTCAAACTGGGCAACGCTGTTGCGCGGCGAACTGGATAACGCCCGCCCGGTCTATTATGCTGGATCTTCCACCGGCTCCGGTGGCCATGCCTGGGTTTTGGACGGATACCAGGGTACCGACCATTTCCACATGAACTGGGGTTGGTATGGCTATTACAATGGCTATTATTATCTCAGCAATCTCAATCCCGGGTCTGATAACTTCACCGATGGTCAGCAAGCCGTCATCGGCATCGAACCTGCCGCAGCTGATCAATCCATCAACGAAGGGTTTGAGGGAGCGACTTTCCCGCCCACTGGATGGACCAGAAGTCACACCTCGTGGGTAAGATCAACTACCACTTTTATCACCGGTAGCGCATCGGCATATCTGAGCGCAACCGGAAACATTAACGACCGGCGCCTGATCACGCCGTTGCTAACTATTAATGGATCTGTCCCACTGGTGTTCAAAGCCCGCCGGGGTTCTACCGCACGGAACGAAGTGATCACGATCCGGTATTCCACCAATGGCAGCACCTGGACGAATCTGTCCTCTTATACTCTCACCGCCACTGCCACCACCTATACACAGGCATTGACCGCACTGGCGCCTGGTGATTATTACCTCAGCTTTTCCACCTCAAGTACCAACACAAATGCTAATCAAGCCAAGACATTTGTAGTTGACGACGTCACCGGGCCGCCGCGTTGGATCAATCCCAATCCCACCCCTGCCCTGAATATCACCAGTTGGAATGCGGGTGCGGTAGATCCCGGAGGAGCTGCCTCATCCGGTTTGATCTTCCGGCTTTCCAATGTCACCGGTGGGACCTTGACCGTGAACAGCATCACAAACCTGAGTGGAACGGAATTCAGCACCACGTTCAATCCCGGTATCGCTTTGGTAACCGGTCAGTCCCACGAATTTGGCTTTACCTACGAGCCCTTGAATTACGGAGTTGACAACGTTACTTTTCAGATAGTCACCAACGGTGGAACAGTTCAGGTCTCGCTCTCGGGTATGGCGATCTATCTTCATTCAGTGGACGGCTTCGAGACCTATTCCAATTTTGCTCTGAGCTTCCCGCCCTGGACACAATATGACGGAGATGGAAGTACGACATACGGGTTTAGTAATGTCACATTCACAAATTCCGGATATACCGGATCTTACATCATCTTCAATGCGTCCCAGACCTCCCCCTCATTGGCTGGTACAGCCGCAGACGCCAGAACAGGTGCCAAGCATGCTGCCTGTTTTGCTGCCACTGCACCTCCAAACAATGACTGGCTGATCAGTCCTGCCATCAATTTTGGCACCAATCCCGGCATCGGTTTCTATGCCAAGTCCTATACCTCGGACTATGGACTGGAACGCTTCAAAGTGCTGTGGTCAACCACCGGTAATCAACCGGCGAACTTTACCAACTATCTGGCGGGATCTGCAACCACATACATTGAAGCGCCGACTGCTTGGACCTTGTACTATTACCCCCTGCCACCGGCCTTGTCCAATGCCACTGGCTATATCGCCATCCAGTGCGTTTCGAACGACGCTTTCATCTTCATGGTGGATGACTTTGGCAGATCGGACGATGAGCACAATCCACCCACGCCCCAGTTTGGTAATCTGAGCGGTTACGTGTACAGATATGGCACGACCACTCCGATCCAGGGGGCACAGGTTCAGGTTGGCTCGAAGTACGCTTATACCAATTCCAGCGGATTCTACCAGGTCAATAACCTGCTCGTGGGAACCTACGATGTCGCTTGTACCACTCCCGGTATGTTTTACTTCTCATCCACCGCCACCGGTGTTGTGATCAATCAGGGAGCTACCGCCAGCCGGAACTTCTCCTTGACCTGGGCAGAATTGGAGGTCAATCCCCAGCAGTTATCCGCCAGCTTATATTCATCCCAGACCGCAGACGTCAATCTTGCCATCAGCAACCCCGGCGGTACCGCCAACCTGCAGTATCAGATGTACTTCACTACTGCACCGACTGCTTCACGCTCCGCTGAAACCAGCCGTAAACTTCCGGCTGATCAAACTCCCGGCACCCGACCTTTCCGTCCGGAAGTGCTGCCTGAACCT
>VGPI01000142.1 GCA_016875595.1 Candidatus Cloacimonadota bacterium | reverse complement strand
TGATTCTGGGCGGTGTCCTGTATAATGCTTACCTCTGCGTCAAATACGGCATCCGGATCAAAGGGATCGGCGCCGATGATCTGGCTCTGGCAAAAGAGTTTATGGAAAAAAGTGGGGAACACATCCACAAGATCGTGGAACTGCCCTTCGTGATCGAATCCGACTCCTTTGATACCGTGGCAGAGGGATCGTGGCGTAAACGGGCGATAAAAGACCTGACTGCCGGGATGGAACTGAACTTCGTCCTGGACACCGATCCGGAATCCTTTGCCGAAGAACAAGTCAGGCAGGTCTTTGCCGGTGCTGGAACCATATTCATCAATGCGGTCATGGGTTACACCGTCCTCTTTAAGGAAGGCACCAAAGCGGCTTATCAGCTCATCGACGCCAATGCCGAAGCCCTGAAACTCTTTGGTGGTGGCGATACCATCCAGGAATTCAAAGACCTGCTCAGTGATGTCTTCGGTAAAGCGGTGAATAATGAACGCTACTATTTCTTTACCGGTGGCGGCGCTATCCTGGATGCCATTGAGAAGGGTAGCCCCTATGCGATGAAACCGGTACAGGTTTTAATCGAGAATGCCGGTATGTGACCGATGGACAATCGAGAAAAGGAGAATCTGGCTTGGATAGTAAAACGCAAATCCCTCAAGACCGGATGAGCGAAGATCAGATCATCGCTGACCTGGTCCTGAAAGAAGAATTTCCCCCGCCGGCTTGGGATGAATGGCTGGTTGCCGTGGAGGCAACGCTCAAGGGCGCTGGATTTGATAAAGTAATGCACACGCCCACCTATGAAGGGATCACTCTGAAGCCGATCTACCGCCAGCAGGATATCCAGTCGCTTCCTCATCTGGACTGCGTTCCAGGTGTGACCCCCTACGTCCGTGGAAATGATCCCCAAAGCTTTGTGAAGGAAGGTTGGTTGATCGCCCAGGCACAGGATGAACCGGATCCGATTAAACTGAATCAGGCATTGCTTGATGAACTCCAATGCGGTCTTACCGCGGTAAACCTGATTCTAAGCGAGAACTGCTGTAATGCCCAGTTACCCGCTGTCCCGGGCTCCCGGGGACGGGGCGTCGATCTTTGTAGTTTGGAGGAGATGGATCTCCGGTTGGAAGGTATCCGGTTGGATGCGGTGCCTATCCTGATCAATGGCGGGATCGCCTCACCATTGATCCTGGGATTGCTTAATGCCTATGTCAAACAAAAAGCCATCCCGCTTAATTCGATCAAGGGCGCTGTTGGTTTCGATCCTCTGGCACTCCTGGTGCGGCAGGGGAGATTACCTCTGAAAGCGGATGACCTGTGGCAGATCCTATATCAGATGACCTTCTGGGCAGATATGAAAGCGAGAGGGATCAGGACGATCCGGCTTGATACCAGGGTTTATACGGAAGCGGGAGCGCATGGAGTTCAACAGCTTGCCATTGCCCTCGCAACCGCCATCCACTACATCGACCGCCTGCTGGAGAAGGGTCTGGGAATTGATCAGATCGCTCCGCATATCCAGCTTGACCTGTCGCTGGGGAGCAATTTCTTTATGGAGATCGCCAAAGTAAGAGCTGCCCGGCTGTTGTGGGCAGAATTGATCCGGGCTTACGGCGGCTCTGACGATGCGCAAAAGATCTGGATCCACGGCTCGACAACTACCTTGAATAAAAGCATTTACGACCCCTATGTCAATGTCCTGCGGGCTTCCACCGAAGCGTTTTCCGCCGTGATGGGCAGCGTGGACAGCTTGGAGATTGAACCCTTTGATGCCTTGTGGCAAAATCCAACTGAACACAGCAAGCGGATCGCCCGTAATCAACAGATCATCCTGCAGGAAGAAGCACATTTCAAGCGAGTGGCAGATCCGGCCGGTGGTTGTTATTACATCGAAGCACTCACTGCGGAACTGGCAGAAAAAGCATGGGCAATGATGCAGAAGATCGAATCCGATGGCGGTATCCTCACATCTCTGGTCTCCGGTTCCCTACAGAAAGAGATCGGGGACTGTGCTTCCAGGCGGATAAACAATGCCGAACTGCGCCGGGATATCTATGTCGGTGTGAATATGTATGCCAATCCGGAGGAGGAGACGGACAAGCAGCGCTTATGCCACGGACCGGCATCTGCTTCCCTTGAACGGGTTAATAAGTACAAGACCGCTCCGGACAATGGCTTGGAAAGCAGTTTACAATACCTGCGGGAACACCTTGATAATGACTATATTCTGGATATGATTACCGATGCCTGGCTGCATCGTGCCACAATAGACCAATTGGGAGAGATCTTTGGTTTCGATAAGTCGCTGAAGGAAAGCGACCCTGCGCAAGATATTGATGATCCTGCCCTTAGAGTCACACCCATCCGGAAAATAAGAATGACCCAGGGTTTTGAACTCCTCCGGGATAAGGTCCAAGCCCACAAGGAAAGCAGCATCCACCTGATGAATATGGGTGAATTGAGCCAGTTTAAAGCCCGGGCTGATTTCTCACAGGGTTTCTTTGCCGTTGCCGGATTCAGAGTCCTCAGTGGTGATGGTACAAACGATGTCGATCGGGCGGTCTCAGATTTTATGGATAGTGGCGCTCGTGCCGTCTGTATCTGCTCCACCGATGATACCTATCCTGAGTTTGTTCCAGCAATCTGTAAATCGATCAGATCCAGATCTCCCCAGACCAGGATCATCCTTGCCGGATATCCGTCAGATATGATCGAGACCTACAAAGCGGTGGGAGTGGATTTCTTTATCCATATGCGATGCAATGCCTTGCAGACGCTTACTGAGATCGCCAGAGCCATGGAGGTGATATCATGAGGCCAGATTTCACCAAACTAAATCCAACCTTTGAATCGAAACGGGATACTGAACTCCGATTCGGCATGGACAATATGATCTGGAAAACCAATGAACAGATCGAAGTGAAACCGGTCTATAGACAGGAAGATACCAAACATCTGGAACATCTGGATTATCTGTCCGGTTTGCCGCCTTTCCTGCGTGGTCCTTATCCCACCATGTATATCCAGCGTCCCTGGACGATCCGTCAATACGCCGGATTCTCCACTGCCGAGGAAAGCAATGCCTTCTATCGCCGTAATCTGGCGATGGGACAGAAAGGGCTTTCCATTGCCTTCGACCTGGCTACGCACCGGGGTTATGACTCCGATCATCCACGCGTGGTAGGTGATGTTGGCAAAGCCGGTGTGGCAGTGGATTCCATCCTGGATATGAAGATCCTCTTTGCCGGCATCCCGCTGGATCAGATGTCCGTGTCCATGACAATGAACGGAGCAGTCTTGCCGATCCTGGCATTTTACATCGTTGCCGCCGAAGAGCAGGGCGTTAAACTGGAACAATTGAACGGTACTATCCAGAACGACATCCTCAAAGAGTATATGGTGCGCAATACCTATATCTATCCTCCGGCGCATTCGATGCGGATCATCGGCGATATCTTCAGTTTTACATCCAAGCAGATGCCCAAATACAACAGCATCAGCATTTCCGGCTATCACATGCACGAAGCGGGAGCCACCGCTGATCTGGAGATGGCTTACACCCTGGCAGACGGCTTGGAGTATATCCGCACCGGCATTAAAGCCGGCATCGATATCGATGTCTTTGCTCCGCGTTTGTCATTCTTCTGGGCGGAAGGAATGAATTACTTTATGGAGGTCGCCAAACTCCGCGCTGCCAGAGTGCTCTGGGCAAAGATCGTGAGGATGTTCAATCCCAGTAATCCCAAGTCCCTGGCGTTGAGAACGCATTCCCAAACCTCAGGTTGGAGCTTGACCGAGCAGGATCCTTACAACAACATCACCCGCACTTGCATCGAGGCATTGGCAGCAACTCTGGGGCATACGCAATCGCTGCACACCAATTCTTTGGATGAAGCCATTGCTTTGCCTACGGATTTTTCAGCTCGGATCGCCCGCAATACCCAGCTTTTCCTGCAGCATGAGACCAATATCTGCAAGGTAATCGACCCCTGGGCTGGTTCCTGGTATGTGGAAAACCTGACCCATGCCTTGATACACCGCGCCTGGGAACATATCCGGGAAGTAGAAGAACTGGGTGGAATGGAGAATGCCATCGAAGCCGGACTGCCCCAACGCCGGATCGAAGAGGCATCTGCCCGGAAGCAGGCACGGATCGACAGCGGTGAGGAAATCATCGTTGGAGTGAACCGCTACCGCTACGATAATGAGACCCCGATGGACATTCTGGAAGTTGACAATTCCGCCGTTAGGGAAGCCCAGATCGCCCGCCTGAAGCAATTAAAATCCAATCGGGATGAATCAATCGTTCAAAGCTGTCTCGCCAAGCTTACCAACTGCGCCACAACAGGAGAAGGCAACCTGCTCGAGTTATCGATCGAGGCAGCCCGTGCCCGTGCTTCATTGGGAGAGATCTCCGATGCTCTGGAAAAAGTCTTTGGCCGGCATCAGGCGACCAATAAACTCATCACCAACGTTTACAGCAGCGAGTATGTAAAAATGAATGAGATCGACATAGTAAGAGACCTGACCGATCGCTTTGCCGAGCATGAAGGCCGACGCCCCCGAATCCTAATCGCTAAAATGGGACAGGATGGACATGACCGTGGTGCCAAAGTGGTAGCCACCGCCTTTGCCGACATGGGCTTTGACGTGGATATGGGTCCGCTGTTTCAGACGCCGGAAGAGACCGCCCGCCAGGCAGTGGAGAATGATGTTCATATCATCGGTATGAGTTCTCTGGCAGCAGGACACAAAACCTTGCTACCCGCTCTGATGGCGGAACTGAAAAAGCTGGAGCGTGAGGACATTCTGGTCTCTGTGGGTGGTGTGATCCCGGCTCAGGATTATGATTATTTAAAAGAACATGGCGTGATTGCCATCTTTGGTCCAGGAACCAATCTCCCCGATGCCGCCACCCAGATCATGAATGAACTGCTCTCTCGTTTCTAATAACGCGATAATGTGGCAAACGGATTTTGCCACTCCTGTTCCGCCCCACCTTTGGGGAGAGGTGATGAACTTCTCCCTGCATTAAAAGGGCGCTGCAGGAAAGCGCCCCAACGGTTATACTGATGAAAAAGAGAAGACCTGAGTGGACACCTGACAACGCCGGCAAGGAATTTGCCTCGCGTATCGTCAGTGGTTCCAAAAACCGTGACAGTATCGAGG
This sequence comes from Candidatus Cloacimonadota bacterium, assembly GCA_016875595.1. Classification (GTDB taxonomy): domain Bacteria; phylum Cloacimonadota; class Cloacimonadia; order Cloacimonadales; family Cloacimonadaceae; genus VGPI01. The sequence goes on along the minus strand of VGPI01000142.1, from coordinate 111 downwards.
ATGATGGACAAGCTATACTTGTGCAACGGACCGAAGGCGCTGGGTCGCAGCAGGAAAGCGACCCGTTGAGCGGACACACAAAGAGCCGGAATCCCAGAGTATTGAGCATTG
>VGPI01000141.1 GCA_016875595.1 Candidatus Cloacimonadota bacterium | reverse complement strand
CGGACCATCCGGCGGGAGAGAGCGGAAATTCGGGCTCCTGCTGGGCTCGGAATCGGCGCCGGCACTGGATCTCGCTGCCAGCCGGCTGATGGGGTTTAAGATCGGCGATATTCCCTATCTTTCGCCGGTCTTGCATCTGGATGGGATTCTGCCGGGCAGGGTAACGATCCCGCATAGTTTTCGTGACTTTAACCTGCCCAAGGCGGATATCCGCGTGGTCAAACTGCAGAAATATACCATGCTCTACATACCGCAGGTCTTCCAGAAGGTGTTCCGGCGCTATTTCTATTTCTATCCGGTGATCTCCGAACGCTGTGTCAAATGCCGCATCTGCCAGCGAAGCTGTCCGGTAAATGCCATTAAAGACGGTGATGGGCTCTACGTGGATCCCACCGACTGCATCAAATGTATGTGCTGTCATGAATTGTGCCCGCATAACGCCGTGGATATCCACCGCTCCTGGCTGGCAAAACGTATCCTGGGAGGATAGAGATGACCAATCATGCCAAACAACACATTACCTTGCCACATCTGATTTATATCGGTGCGATCCTGTTCCTCTTGAGCTGGATCATCTTCTGGGGACGGAACAGCTTTTGGAATACACACTTCGTCCGGCGCGACCTGAAACGCATGGAGACGGAAGTGACCAAACTCAAGACGGTTAACGATAGCTTGAGGAACGAGAATGAGCGGCTCAAGACCAGTTTGGATGCCGCCGAGAAAGCCGCCCGGGAACAGTTTGGCTTGATCAAACCGGGCGAAAAGGTCTTCCGCTTTATTCCACCAGACGGCAAATAATGGCTCATTATCCATTCCTCCGGATGATCTCCGACGAACAAAGATCAAGGATCATTGCCCTGGCAGACGAGTTTTTGGAGGACTTTGACCGGCAGGGATCAGCAGAGGAATTGCTTGCCGCCATCGGAGCCATGATCGAGGGATCGCATAGCAATCGCGACCTGATCCTCGATATCATCAACATCATCATCGAGCAAGTGGTAGCACACTTTCGTCCTGATACGGCAGATGATTCGGGGAAGTATTTCAATCTCATTTCCCTGCTCAATCAGGTACCCATCAAAACCCATTCCATCCGGTATCGACCCACGTTGGAACTGATCAGAGGCTTGGGACGGAGGGAACATACTGCCGAAGAGGACTTTGAGACCCTGCAATTGATGATCATCCTCAATGAGATCGAGGACTATGAACATGCAGGAAACATCATCTGGGAACACCATCAATCAGACAAAGGGATCGACCTGCTGGATCTGATCTATGGCATTGAACGAGCCCGTATGCTGGCAAGACAGGATAAGATCATTGATCAGATCGGACAGTGGCTCATGCTTATCCTGCAGATCGGCAAGACGTTCAATTATGATTGTGTCTATTGGGTGGTCGTCTCATGGGTCAGGTCGTCCGGATGCCTTCGTAATACGGAGCATAAAAAACACCTGCTCCATCATCTCTATGGCAATTACAAAGGTGATCAACCGTTGGTAACGGCACAGATCCTCTATGAACTCTTCAACCTGGAAAACCGACTGCTTAATCCGGTGGAAAAGATGGGCTACTTTGTCAAATTGCAACAGTATCAGCCCTCCACGCTGAGGGTTCAGCAGTTGCAACAGCTCTATTTCTTTGCCGGCAATTACAGCTCCGGCATCCAGTCCCGGTTCAAGGAATCCATCCAATACTACCAGCTCTCCAATTACTATCTGCACAAGAACTGGGAAGCGCTGCGCAATATCTCCGCCTTTCTGCGAGAGCATCTGGGTAAGAAGCAGTACTATCAGGTCATGCATTATGTCGAGATCCAGATGCAACACTTCAGCAGCCTGCTCAGCTTGCAGAGCAATGCCTACGTGGAAAACCTCCAGATCAATTACTCCCGGATCGAAGGGCTTTACAAGCAGGTGGAGGAACTGTCACTGACCGATAGTTTGACCGGCTTGCGCAACCGCCGCTACCTCGAAAACAACCTCTACCACATGATCATGCTCGCTGCCCGTCAAAAGGTTCCCATCGGTTTTGCCATGCTCGATCTGGACCACTTCAAGAATGTCAACGACACCTTCGGCCATCTTGCCGGCGACTTTGTCCTGGAGGAACTGGCGGCGATCATCACAAGTTTCTTCCGTAAGAGTGATATCATTGTCCGCTATGGTGGAGAGGAATTCTTCATCGTCCTCTTTGACACCTCACAAAGCCGGACGGTGGAATTGATGTCACGTCTGCGGGAGCATGTGGAACAGCACATTTTTGAGTATATGGATCAGCATATCCGCATCACGGCAAGCATAGGCATCTCCTGCCACACCTTTGCCAACCGGCAGTGGGATCCGGATATGATCACCATCATCGATGAAGTGGATAAAGCGCTTTACAAGGCAAAAACAAGCGGTCGAAACCAGATCATAATCCATCCCACTGAATTTCCTGCTTGACAATAGACCCGCTTCCAAAGCCGATTGCCCCAAAGGAGTATTTATATGGCTCATGTAACCGTAAAAGACCTTAATAAGTACTATGACAACGGCTTCCACGCCGTCATAGATGCCTGTTTTGCAGCCGAGGACAAGGAATTTGTCGTACTGGTCGGACCATCCGGTTGTGGCAAGACCACCATTCTGCGCCTGATCGCCGGACTTGAGGAGATCAGCACCGGAGAGATCAGGATCGGCGATACCGTGGTCAATACCATTCCTCCAAAAGACCGGGATATTGCCATGGTCTTCCAGAACTATGCGCTGTATCCGCACATGAGCGTCTTTGACAACATGGCTTTCGCACTCAAGCTCCGTCGTGAGAGCAAAGCCGAGATCGACAAGAAAGTCCAGCATGCCGCCAAGATGCTCGGCATTGAATCCATGCTCAAGCGCAAACCGGGGCAACTCTCCGGCGGTCAGCGTCAGCGGGTAGCGCTGGGACGTGCCATTGTCCGCAACCCCAAGGTCTTTCTCTTTGACGAACCCCTTTCCAACCTCGATGCCAAGCTCCGCGTCCAGATGCGGGCTGAGATCGTCAAGCTCCACCGCCAGTTGGAGAATACCATGATCTATGTCACCCACGACCAGGTGGAGGCAATGACCATGGCGGACAAGATCGTGGTCATGAAAGACGGCATCATCCACCAGATCGATACTCCGCTCAATATCTACAACTATCCCAGGAATATGTTCGTTGCCGGATTTATCGGCAGTCCCTCCATAAACCTGATGCAGGGCGTTATCAGAGCTGCCCAGGACAACAAGCTGCTCTTTGACGCCGGAGATTTCTCCGTCGCCCTCAATCCGGAGCAGGGCAAGGTTATGGCAAAATACACCGGCAAGCCGGTCATCTTTGGTATCCGTCCGGAGGACATCTACGATGCCAGATTTGATTCCATGGCTGATCATCCGCAACAGATCGAGGTCATCTGCGATCTCGTCGAGCCCCTTGGCAATGAATATCACGTCTTCCTCAAAACCCAGCGGCACAACCTGCTGGCTCGTTTCGATGCCAAGGAACTGCCCAAAGCGGAGACCAAACTGATGGTCACCTTTGATATGAACAAGGCGCATCTCTTTGATCCGGACAGCGAGGAGTGCCTCATTTAAGACCCTTCCGTTGTGATCGATCCATCGGGGACAGCCGTAGAGGAAAGACGGCATAAGGAGCTGCCTGTATGAAAACATGCCTCTGCCTGTTGGTTTGTATGGTCCTGGGCATCGGCGTTCCATTGATCGCCCAGGATCTCATTCTGTCCGATCTGACGCCTGCCGCTACTGCACTGAACGGACTCACCCTGCTTTGCGAGAGTCCGACGGACAACCTTGCCAATCCGGTCACCGCTGCCACCGGCTCCACCACCCACTACATCAATCCCTTTTCCCTGAACAAGGTAAGCGTTTACGGCTTGCACACCGCCCAGTGGATCTATCTCGTCAAGACCGCCGCCGGCACCGTTTACCTTCATTCCAGTGATTACAAGCTGACTGACTACTACGTCAATTTCGCCTTTTTCATGAGCGATATCACCATCGGTTACACGCATCACTTCATCTTCCATGAGGTGGAGGAAGATATCGACTATGAGAGCGGGGATGATTTTGCCCTGCGCTATGACTTTGACACCGGCATGGCAGAGACGATCCACCGAATTTCCAAGGACGAAAAGGAATGGCTGATCAATGCCCTGTGGCGTGTCTTTGATGACCTGGACATCGCCGGCGGGATTCGGCTGGAAGGCGGGAAAGTGGACTGCTACCGGATCGGTTACAATTTCCAGTTTGAAGAGGTGATGTCATTTCTCACCTCCTGGCAATCTGATCCATCCCGCTTTGGCTTCGGCGTCAAGCTCTGCTGGGAGGACTCCGACTTCACCTATGCCGTCCGCACTCACAATGAACTGAAATTGACCCACGCCGTGGAATTTGGCTATCGGTGGTAAGAACCCTTGCCCTATTGCTGTTGATCTGCATCCTGACCGCTCTGCCGGCAGAAAGAAGTGATACGTCTTGGGGCGCTGAAGGAAAGCGCCCCTACGAAAGTGCAGAGCCCATTCCCTCCGGGGAACTGATCGAACTGGAACTCGAAGACCTGCAAGGATCATGGTGGCAGGATCTCCTGGCGCCACTGGAAGCGGCGAAGGACGTCCGTATTCACTTCCGGAACCGGCTCACCCTCCCCGATCTGAGCAACCCCGATCAATTCACCGTCAGTTCCGCCCTGCGCCTTTCCTATCCCCGCTTTGTTCTCTTTGCCAGTCGCCGTCAGACCGACAGCGACGGCTTGACCGCCGTCAGTTATGCCGCTCTCTTCCGTTCTGGGCGCGGTCTTTTAAGAAAGCTCCAGATCGGAGATTACGGCGTCACCTTTGCCCAGGGTATTTGCTCCAGGGGGAGCATCTCTGCGCCGGCAGGATCATCCTCCTATGCTCTTACCCCACCAGGTGATCCCAACCGCTATCAAATGCACGGCATGGCAGCGGAGATCGTCCGTGACAGCGTAAATATTCTCGCCTTCGCCTCTCAGCTGCCCCGCACTGTCACGCTCAGTGACGGACGGATCACCCATCTCTACCACAGCCCGACGGAAAACACCCATCTCACAGTCAATGAAAGCATTGCCGGACTGGTCATCGCCTCCCGGATTCGGAACACAGGTCTCGGAATGCTCTGTTATGTTCAGGATTACGACCGGGAATTTGCCGATTCTTTGACCATCATACCCGCCTTTGCCCTGAGTGTCCATGCCGGTTACAAGGGAAGGAACATATCCACCTCATCCGAGATCGCCTTGCTCGATGCCTGTCTGCTGGCATTCAAATCCCTCCTGGAATACCGAACCCGGCACTTCCGCCAGTCAATCGGCATCGTCTATTATCCCGATGCCCAGTTCCCCGCATATGCCGGAAGACCGTTTCT
>VGPI01000140.1 GCA_016875595.1 Candidatus Cloacimonadota bacterium | reverse complement strand
TGGTCAGCAGGATAACAAGTCCATCGGTTTCAAGCAGGAACCGCATCCAGCCGCCAAGAGCTGACCGGTAGAGCCAGAGCCAACGATAATTCACTTGACGAAAGAGCCGAATCCACAGATTGGGAAACGAAATACATTTTCCATAATGTTTATTAACTAAGGGAGTACTAAATAATGAAGAAATCCTCCTGGCGCGGACTGATGGCGATAGTATTTTTTGTGGTAATACTATTCTTCCTTACTCCGCTGATCGTATCTGTTCTGTCTTCCGAACCGGCAGTTCCGACCGAAGAAACCGCAGAACAAACTGTCACAGACAGCAGTGCCTTACCCGGATGGTGGGCAAAGTATAAGTTGAATCTGGGTCTCGACCTCAGAGGCGGTATGCAGATGCTGCTGGAAGTGAACACTTCCGAACTGGCTGCCGATGAAATCGACGATGCGGTGAATCACAACATTCGCATCATTCGTGAACGCGTTGACCAGTTTGGCGTTGCTGAACCCTCGATTCAAAAACTGGGTCGAAGCAGGATCCTCGTTCAGTTACCGGGCGTGAAAGATGATCCCAATAATGCCAAGAATCTGATCAAACAGACCGCTATGCTCGAATTCAAGCTGGTCGCAGATCCACAGAAAACCAGTGATGTTATGGATGCCATTGACCAGTACCTGAAAAACAACATTCAGGATTTCCCCTGTTTGACAGAGGCATATCAAAACCTCACGGTTTCTGCAGAACCCGATACCACTCAAGATAGCTCCCCATTGGATGGTCTGTTCACTTCTTTACTGATTTTCAATGACGGTGGATACCAGTTACCCAAACAGAACAAGCCAGAATATGCCACCATCACCACTTTACTCGCAGATGAAAATTTTCGCAAGGCACTGCCGGTCGGTTATCAATTAGCGTTGGAAAAGAAAGATGTGGCTGATGTAAATGCCCCACGTTTCCTGCACATTCTTCAGGAAAATGCGGAGTTGGTCGGCAGCGACGTCAAATCCGCCAAAGTGGAATATGGCTCTCCCGAATCAACCGATCCCCGCATTGCCAACAAGCCATATATTTCACTGGAACTGAATCCTGAGGGCAGACGCAAGTTTGAACGGGTAACCGGTAACAACGTCAACCGCCGCTTGGCAATAGTCCTGGATGGAGTTGTCTATTCCGCACCCAATATCCAAGAACGCATTGCAGGCGGCCGAGCACAGATCACCGGCAGATTTACCCACTCCGAAGCTCAGGAACTGGGGATTGTGCTCAATACCGGCAATCTGAAAGCCCCGATCGATGTACTTTCGGAAGTGACCGTTGGAGCCACCCTTGGTTCAGACAGCGTCAAAGCCGGTAGGATCGCCGGAATGATCGGTCTTCTGTCCGTCGTTTTGTTTATGGCGTTGTTTTATAAATTGAGCGGGGTGATAGCTGACATCGCTCTGCTGTGTAATATTGGATTCATTCTGGCAATGCTGACGGCTTTTGGTGCCACTCTAACCCTGCCTGGAATAGCAGGTATCATTCTCACGATCGGTATGGCAGTGGATGCCAATGTGCTGATCTTTGAGCGGATCAAAGAGGAACTCGATGGAGGCAAAACTCCGCGCAGTGCTGTGGATACCGGATACAAGCGCGCCATTATCACCATTTGGGACGCCAATCTTACCACCCTCATCGCTGCGGCGGTGCTGTATAACTTTGGCAGCGGTCCGATCCGTGGCTTTGCCATTACTCTGGCGATCGGGATCATAGGTTCGATGTTCACTGCAATTGTGCTGGTTCGTTCCTTCCTGGAGAATCTGCTTGCTGGTAAGACCAAAACCACTCTGAGCATTTAGGAGCAGAACCATGAGATTATTCCAACATACCAATATCCAATTCGTTAAATACCGTTACATATTCTATGCCATATCGCTGGTCGTGATCATCGCCGGGATAGCCGGTCTCTTCACCAAGGGCTTGAACTGGAGCATCGATTTTACCAGTGGTATAACTACTCAGATCAACCTGAAGCCACTTGGTGCGGCAGAGCGCGAAGCGCTCCGGACAAAACTGGAGTATACTACACCAGTAATACAGGATTCCCTGGTCTCAGATTCGAGCATGATTGCTGATACCGTAATCCCCAAGGTCGTGGACATCCCTACTGGAGAGCTTGCCCCGGTCAAGATAGACCAACTCCGCAGCGTCTTGCGTTCCAATGGTTTTCCTGATGCCGAAATCCAATACGTGGATGATCCGGCGGATGCCACTTTTATGGTCAAGATCAAACAAACCGAATCCGATACGGACGGTGGAATGGACGACCGTCAGAAACTGGTTACCGTCCTGCAGGAGAACTTCGGTCCATACATTGTCGGCAGAACCATCGCCGATGATGTGATTCGTGATTTCTTTGTCGTCGGTCCCAAAGTAGGTGGAGAAATGCGCACCGATGCGATCAAAGCTGTGTTTATTGCGCTTTTGCTCATCATCATCTATGTCTGGGTCCGCTTTGAGTTTACCTTTGGTCTGATGGCAGTACTGGCTGTCTTTCATGATGTGATTTGCATTGTGGGAATCTTTGCCCTTACCGGCAAGGAGATCTCGATCCAGATTGTGGCAGCGCTACTAACCATTGTCGGTTACTCGATCAATGACACCATCGTGATCTTTGACCGTATCCGTGAAGACCTCAAGCAAAACCGCAAAGAACCTTACGAAAAAGTGTTCAATGCAGCAATCAACCGCACGTTGGGCAGAACAACCCTTACGGGTGGAACCACGCTGTTGACTGCTTTTGCACTGCTCTTCTTCGGCGGATCCGTCCTTCATGATTTTGCCTTTGCTATCACACTGGGAGTATTGTTTGGTTCCTATTCATCCATATTTATCGCCAGCAACCTGGTCGTGGAGACCTTCCACCTCATTCACAAAGAGAAGAAATCAATCCAGAAGCTAACCAAAAAGAAATAAGCAAGTCAGATCGGGAGCATATCCTGATGGCTTGAATAATGAGAACTCCGAAGCAACCTGCGAGCGGGAGACGACGGAGTTCTTTTTTTTACTAAATGGCACGAAGTCATAAGTGGTTTACTTTATCCATACAAGATATAAATTCCGGGAGGAACAATGAAACTGACACATTATGATCAGGCGAATCTTGAAGTCTTATATGCTGACGGCGCTGAGGGAACACAGATCCGTTGGCTGATCAGTGAGAAAGACGGAGCCCCCAATTTTGCCATGCGGATGTTTGAAGTAGCACCGGGTGGTCATACTCCATATCATCAGCATGCCTGGGAACACGAGATCTATTGTCTGGGAGGAAAAGGCATGCTGGTCACGGAACGGGGTGAGATGCCCTTCTCCGAGGGAGACATTATCTATGTCGATCCCTTTATGATGCATCAATTTAAGAACGTAGGAACCGATGATCTGCGTTTTCTGTGCCTGATCCCCCATGAACAGCCAGTGGTTAAAAAGACTCTCAATCCATTCGCTGGTGAGACCGCCAATAATTGCTGACAAAGGAACTGAAAATGGATTTGAACAACCGGAAGTTTTTTCACGCCTTACTCAATGCCCCCAGTCCATCGGGTTATGAGAGCCCGGCTCAAATGGTGGCATCCGCTTATCTGAAGAAGTATGCCGATAAAGTGGAGACCGACATCAACGGAAATGTGATCGCCCTCAAAAAAGGCAGTGGAAAGCAAAAGGTGATGATCGTCGGGCATGCCGATGAGATCGGACTGATCATCAATCATATCGATGACCAGGGTTACCTGTATGTCAAGACTCTGGGTGGATTTGACCTGAATTTGCTCCCTGGTCTACGCGTCAATGTTCACCACAAGGATACCATCGTTCGTGGCATCATCGGCAAGAAACCGATCCACATGATGCGTGGCATGGATGAGCCGCCCAAACTCAAGATCGAGGATCTCTGGATCGATATCGGTGCAAGTAACAAAGAAATTGCTCTGACCAGGGTCGCCATTGGCGATATCATCACTTACAATTCCCAGATCGAGATGCTCAACGACGATCTGATCGTGACCAAGGCAACCGATAATAAAGCCGGTGTCTATGTCGCCGCCGCTGTCATGCGTGAGCTTGCCCAGAAGAGTATCAAGGCAAGCTATTACGCAGTTTCTTCGGTCGGAGAGGAGACCACGATGCGCGGAGCCCGTACCAGCTCCTTCCGGATTGAACCGGATATCGCCATTGCTGTGGACGTGACCTTCACTTCTGATATTCCCGGGGCAGACAAACGCATCTACGGCGACGTCGCTCTGGGTAAAGGACCGGTTCTTACGCTCGGTTCTGCCATGCATCCCAAAATACTATCATTGCTTCAGGATATCGCCAATGAACTGAGTATCCCCTATCAGATCGAGATCGCTCCTGCCGGAACCGGCACCGATGCCGACGCCATCCATTCTCAGCGAACCGGTACGGCCACTGCCGTGGTCAGTATTCCCAACCGTTATATGCACTCTCCCAATGAGGTTATTGCCATCTCTGACTTGGACAATGCCGTCAGATTGCTGGCTGCATTTATTCAAAAACTGGATGGAAAGACCAATCTGCTGAGGCACTGAAACAGATAAAACAATCTGTTTTACCACCCTGAATCCAAACCTGTTTGAGAGCATTGCACACAAACCGCTAATAGTAATAATGCCAAGTTCTCTTCTGTATATACGGACAAGCTGTGCTTATGCAACAGATCGGCGATGCCGATGACATTCGGTTACCCGAACCAAGTTCAACTGTAGCATAAGCGAAGCTGGTCAGTACTATCCACTTTGGCTTTACCTCGGTTTCGCAACAGGATGGCTTCGAGATGGCTTCGAGTTTCGAAGCCATCTCGAGGCGAAGGTAAGGTAAAACCAAAGTGATGGATGGAGTCAGATACCGGGACTAAGCTTGTCCCGATACCGTGGCGTGCAGGATCGTGCCTTTTCCCCGGATCCGGATGAATTGTTTCCCCGGTGTCAGGAAGACCGAACCTCCCTTCTGAATTGAAATGTTATCATTTTCATTGGAGTTGTGGGTTGTTGCCTCTAATGCCTTTTCGGTCAGGAAAAAACAACCATCCAGGCAGAAAAGTATATGCGGGTTTCCATGCAACGGCATATCATAAACCAGGGATTCATCCGATTCGATCACGGCAAAGGCAAATTCCCTGACCGGTGCCGGATAAGCGAATTCCCATTTATTCAATCTGACCGGATCGATCAAATGAGGACTGGATGGTGCGATCAGTGCGGTCTGCATCAAGAGATCTATATCTCTATGCTTGTGAGTAAGAGCACAACGTAAAACACTATCAGAATTTGCCATAATCTCGGCACCCGAGCCCTCCAGATAAGAATGGATCAGCCGGGGAGGGATAAAAAGCGCTTGAAACGGTTTAAGACAGACGAGGTTAAACAGAATCGGAGCCAGAATT
>VGPI01000139.1 GCA_016875595.1 Candidatus Cloacimonadota bacterium | reverse complement strand
TGGTTACCAGATGCCCAATCTGCACTTCATCTACAATGATCTCGGCAGGATCGGGTTGATTCAGTGCGATTATCCCGAAGCAGCCAAGTACTTTAAATTAGCCATGCAGATCAGCGAGCAAAAAGATATAGCGGATTTCACCGGAGGGATGTGCCTCAATCTGAGCAATGTCCATAGTTATCTGGGACAGCCAGACAAGTGCCACGAATATCTGCAAAGAGCTCTGGAGATCTTTACCCACTCCGGCAATGCCCGGTTGATCCATTTGGCAAAGAGCAGTATGGCAAATTATTATATGTCCATCGGCGAACTGAGACAAGCCTTGGAGCTCAGACAGGAATGCATAGATTACAATACTGAGATCAACGACTGTGTGCAGCTCGCCCGGGAGCTTAGCAACGCTTCCGTGATCCATCGCAACATGGATGACCTCGACAAGGCGATCGAAGTTGGATTAGCTGCCCTCAGGCTGAAGGAAGAGCAGAACGACGTTTTCGGCATTGCTAATCTATGGCTCAACCTCGGTGCCTATTACAACGAATATGGTGATCACGATTCATCCTTACATTACTACCTCCAAGCCCTACCCGTCTTTAAGCAATTGGGCAATAAACACAGCGAATCCAATTGCCTCAACAATATCAGCAACATCTATCTGCAGAACCAGGATTATCATCAAGCGCTGGACTATCTCATTCGGGCGGTGAAGATCAAGGAAGAGATCGGCGATGTTATGGGTATCTCACCGGTCTATACCAATATCGCAGACATTCACCGGAACCACAATCATGACCTCCCCAAGGCACTCGAGACTTATGATCTTGCCATCGCATCCGCCCAACACTGCCACGATGGGATAAACCTCAATAATGCCAGGCTTTCCAAAGCTCTGATTCTTGCCCTGCTCAAGCGTAAAGATGAATCCCTTGCCCTGCTGCAAACCGCCAGGGATGAGATCCGGAAAAATGGCTGGAAAACGCTCTATCCCAGGATCTTCAAAGCTGAAGCCGAGATCTTTGCCTCCCTGTCCCGTTACAAGAATGCCTATGACTCCCACTGCAAATATGCCGAATTGATGGATGAGCATCTCTCAGATGAAGCCAGAGCCAGGATCGCCGAGATGAGGGCAAAATATGAAACTGACAAGAAAGAGCGCGAAGCCGAGCTCTACCGCATGAAGAACATCGACCTCCAGGAAAAGAACCGACAGATCGAAGAACAGCGAAACAAACTGCAGGAAACTCTCGATAAACTCCATCAGAGCGAGATCCGCTACGACTTTGTCACCGAAGAACTTAGTCGAAATGTCGGCACTACCCTCATCGGCACCAGCCAGATCATCCAGTCCATCACCAAAATGATCGTCATGGTGGCTAAATCAGAAAGAACCAATGTCCTCATCACCGGCGAAACCGGCACCGGCAAAGAGATCATTGCCCGCAACGTCCATCTCTGCAGCAAGCGGGGAAAGCAATACTTCTATGCCGTTAATTGCACCGCCGTGCCCGAGAATCTCTTTGAAAGCCAGTTCTTCGGTCACGAGAAGGACGCCTTCACCGGAGCCCATGCCACCAAGATCGGCTGGTTTGAAATCGCCAATAGCAGCACCCTCTTCCTTGACGAGATCGGCACTCTCTCCTTTGACCAGCAGGCAAAACTGCTCCGGGCACTGGAAGAGCGCTGCATCGTCCGGGTGGGTTCGCACCGCGAGATCCCCATCGACCTCCGGATCATCAGCGCCACCAATGTCAACCTTGTCCGGAAAGTGGAATTGGAAGAATTCCGGCGTGACCTCTATCACCGGCTGGCGATCTTCGTCATCAATATCCCTCCGCTTCGTGACCGCCGCGAGGATATCCCGCTTCTGTTCAAGCATTTTGTCGGACTGGCTTCGCTTGCCATTAAGAAACCAATCTCCAAAGTGGACAAAGACGTCCTGGCTTTGCTCACGGAATATGATTTCCCGGGTAATGTCCGCGAACTGAAAAACATGGTGGAACGCGCTGTCTTGGTTGCTGATAGCTCCACCTTGCACCGGGAACATTTCCTGATTCCCTGTGTGGAGACGGATCCTCTTCAATTCAGTGGGATCATCCCCCTTGAGACTCTGGAGCGCGATATGCTCATCAAGGCATTGCAAACGACGAATTACAACCGGGTTCAAGCCGCCAAACTCCTCGGCGTTGACCGCAAAGTCGTGGAAAGGAAGATAGCCAAGTATCATATTCAGATCCCAACTATATAGATATATTGTCCCAACCCGACTAATTCGTTGATTGTCTCTTCGATCTGCATATCCAACCAGGGAAGATTTGGGTTGGGATCAATTACCTGAAAAACTGGACTGCCCACATTTGCGACACCATTGTTTGATCAAATCGCACCAGCCTATTGACCGGTTATCCTTCCATCTATTCTGTGCTCCGGCTTCCTTGCTCCTCTTTATCAAGCCATTATCCCCCCTTAATCAAGCGTTAATTATTAACGCTTGATTAAGGGGGGATAACCGCTTGATTAACGCTTTGACTCAAGAGATGAATTCGGCGATTTTACTTGACAGCCATACTTTACCGGATATTCTGCGCCGGTAGAGGCAAGCTGAGCTTGCCAGGGAGAAACTGATGGTAAAACAGTGTCTGACGCTTTTTCTGATCCTGGTCTGTGCCGTATTGGCGGCACAAGGACCCGGCTATCGGATCGTGGTGGACTGGGATAATATGGCCGGAGAATTGAACGGCATCCTCTCTGGATCGATCGATGGCAAATTTGCATATATTCAAGGTGCACACATGAGCTCCGCGCTTGACGGAAAGCTGGTTTCCCTGGGTGAGACCGGAATTGGGAGCGGTCAGCAGACCTTTGAGATCAAGGGTCTGGAGGGGTATTTCGCGTTCTGGATCAGGGATAAATTTGCCGACGATGACTTTAATGAGGACTGGGATCTGATCCGTCATGCCCGACCGCGGATCCAGGTCTATCAAGGGATGCAGCTTTTACGCACGTTTGTCATTGAGCAGGGATTCGGGCTCACCTGCAAGGTCTTCACACTGGATGCTGCGACCGGAACCATCGACCGTGAGCTCAGATTTTACCCGAAGACCAAGGTTATTCTGGTCAATGTGGTAAATGCGCTGGACGGCAGTCCGGTTGCGGATGCGAAAATTACTTTGACCGGTGGGGATGAGATGTATGCGCCGAAAGAGACGGACGAGGATGGCTTTGCCTGGTTCAATCCGGAGATTGGCGAGTATCATGTCCAGGTCGTCAAGGATGGTTTTATCGGCGTATCCTATCCGGTACGGATGGCTTGGGATGAAAATCCGGCTGAATATGTGATTGCGGTCAGTCCTTTGACCCGCGAATACCGGATCGTTCTTACCTGGGGCTCGCGTCCGCTGGATCTGGATGCCCATCTTAACGGACCTCATCCGCAGGGCGGCAGGTTTCATCTCTGGTACCGGAACCGGATGCTCATAGAAGGCAGGGATTTTCTGGATCGCGACGATACCGATGGTTATGGTCCCGAGACGATCACAATCTATAAACCCGCAAGCGGTGAATACCTCTTTGCTGTGCACGATTATTCAAACCGGAGTGAGGCCAATTCCACCCAACTATCGTATAGCGGTGCAACAGTGCAAGTGTATGGAGAAAATAAACTTATCGGTTCTTATACCATCCCGCGGGGCATGACCGGGAACCTCTGGACTGTTTTTAAGATTGACAAAAATCATGCCCTGATTCCAATCAACACAGTTTCCTATTTAATCGATGAAAGGAACTTTGAATAAATCATCATGGAGGATGATATGAAAGTAGTAAGAGTAATAACAGTAGTGTTGCTTGTCGCCATTCTTTTCACTGCATTGGGATGCTCAGGCAAGAAAGGCGGCATAAAACCCGATGGAGATCTGGTCTACCGTCCACCGTGGTGGGATTCACAGAATGATCCCGCTTATATCTGCACTTACGGGCAGGCAACGCGCGCCAGCGAAGCCGCTTCGCTGACCGGTGCCGATGCCAATGCCAAATCCCAGGCTGCCCAGTATGTGGAAGTGTATGTCAAAAGTATGATGAAAAACTTCGAGCAGGAAGCCGGTGTGGTCAATCCTCAAGTTCTGGCTATGACCGAGAATGTCGTCAAGGTGGTCGCATCGGCAAAATTCTCCGGAATCTTGGTCGGCAAGACCGAGACCCGTACCGTGATGGAGCCGGAAGGACGCCGTTACAAGACCTGGATCCAGCTGAAGATTCCGCGCAACGAAGTTAACAAGAACCTCAAATTCCAGATAGATAACGAAGAAGCGCTGTATAACCAGTTCAAGGCATCACAGTCATACCAGGAACTGGACCGGGAAATCGAGAGATACTAAACCCTGAACACCGCTGATCCGTCAGTGGAGTTTTAGACGTATAGCATTTGACCTGATGCTTCGGGAGGTCGTGTGTGACGCACATTTCCCGAAGTGTCTTTTTGGGACGTAAATTCGCATGAAGATCTGCATCCTGACCCTGGATCATCCGACTAATGAGACCCGCGTCTATCACAAGATCGCCCTGACTCTGGCACGAATAGCCGAAGTGGCGGTGATCTCCCGCATGGGGATCTCTTCCCTCCAATCCAATCCGGCACTCTACCTGACTGATACCGAGTCCAAGTGGAGTACGCTCTGGGCTCTTTATCGTACATGCCGCCGGCTCAAACCGGATATCGTAATCTGTATCGAACCCTGGACGCTGGTGGTGGGACGCGCCTTGCAGAAAAGGATCGGTGCCCGGCTGGTCTATGACATCCATGAGTATTATGCCGACGCTTTTACCGAGAGGTTTTCACCGGGGCTGGCATTCCTGGCGCAGCGGTTTTATCTGATGCTGGAAAGACGCTGGTGCCGTCATGCCGATCTCTATATCGCGGTCAATAAACTGATCGTCAAGAAGCTCCTTACACGCCAGCAGCAACGTTCCCGGAGTATCATCATTCCTAATTACCCTGCCAAAGATACCTGGGGAGAGGTCTGTGAACTGGGTGGCTCATTACAATACCTCTGTGAGACGGAGTTTGATCTGGTCTATATCGGAGGTCTGTCCAACGACCATGGGACTTTTAAGTTGCTGAAGGCGATCTCTTTGCTAAAGCGGGAACTTTCCTGGCTCAAGGTGTTGATAGTCGGGCGCTTTCACTTTCCCGGTGACGAGACCCGTTTTTTCAAAGAACTCAATGATTACAACCTCAATGCCATCGTCTTCTATCAGAAATGGATCGCACCGGACAAGATCGGGGTGCTGCTCCGGCGTTCCAAGATCGGACTCTGGATGTTCAATCCCTCCAATCAGCGCTTCCGCAAAGCCATTCCCTTGAAATTGCTGGAGTATTATGCCGCCGGACTTCCGGTGATCGCCACCCGGTCAGTGATGATGAATGAACTGATCAGTCAGAATAAAAC
>VGPI01000138.1 GCA_016875595.1 Candidatus Cloacimonadota bacterium | reverse complement strand
GGGCTCGCTGAGTTGACGGATCAGCTTTTCGGCAGCGATCCGGGCAGCGTTGGCATTGATGTCACTACCGGTGGATGCCGCAGTGGGAGAGGCGTTTCCCACCCTTTGAGTGTTACTGCTTTCGACGCGGATGCGCTCAATGGAGATGCCCAGGAGGCGCGCAACGACCACGGCGATCTTCGTGCTTACTTCCTGTCCCATCTCCACTCCGCCGGTGGTTACGGACACACTGCCGTCGATGTAGATCCAGATCAAAGCAGAACCCTGATTGAGCAGCGCGGTGGTAAAGGAAATGCCGAATTTGACTGGCGTGACGGCAATCCCTTGTTTGCGGTCGTGGTGTCGCTGATTGAATTCATCGACCTGTTTGCGGAGGGTCTGGTAGTCCGATATCTTCTCCAGGCGGGTATAGAGATCACGGATGCTGGCTTCCCAAACGGGTTGTCCATAAGGGCTGAGGTCGCCATGACGATAGGCGTTGATCCTCCTGACCTCCATCGGATCCTTATGCAATTGGCGGGCAATAAGTTCGATCAAGCGTTCAATGACATAGATCCCCTGCGGTGCGCCAAAGCCACGGAAAGCGGTATTGGGAGGAAGATTAGTACGGCAGGCACGTCCCCGGATACGGATGTCCGGAATATGGTATGTATTATCCACATGGAACATAGCCCGTTCCAGGATGGCTATGGACAGATCGGCATAAGCGCCGCCATTGGCGAGCAACTGCACATCCAAAGCGCGGATACGTCCCTCATCATCAAAGCCGATGCGGTAACGGGACTTAAAGGGATGCCGCTTCCCGGTGGCGAGGATGTCCTCATGTCGCTCTAAAAGGATGCGAACCGGACGTTTAGTGACGTAGGATCCGAGGGCGGCAAAGCATGCCCAGATCGTGCCGGCGCGTTCTTTTCCACCGAAAGCGCCACCCAGACGCGGGACTTCGACGATGATCTTATGTGCCGGCAGGGCAAGTAGATAGGACACCACTTCCTGCACCTCCATCGTACTTTGCGTGGCGGCAGAGAGCAAAATGCGCTGGTCATCCTGGGGGATGGCGTCACAGCGCTGGCTTTCCATGTAAAAATGTTCCTGAGCCGGGGATTCGATCCAGCCCGACAGGACACGGGGTGCGGTGGATAAAGCGGTCGTGACGTCTCCGGATTCGATCTTGCGTTCCGGCACATACCACTCGCCAAGGGCATCCGCTTCGTCGATCTCCAGGATGGGTGTCAGTTCTTCATACCTCAGTTCGATCAATTTAACCGCTTGCGCTGCCAGCAAAGGATCTTCCGCCAAGACCATCGCCAAGGGCTGTCCGACGTATTTGATCACACTTTCCGGGAAAAGGGGCTCGTCCTTGATCACATGACCGATCTGGTTCTCGCCGGGGATATCGGCAGCAGTGATGATGGCTGAAATGCCGGATAATTCACTGGCAGCGGATGTATCCAGCGAGATAATCCGGGCATGCGCCACCGGACTGAAAAGGAACTTCGCCTGCAACATGCCGGGCAGGGGAGTGCTGTCGCCGATGAACTGCGATGTACCCGTAACGTGTAGTTTGCCGCTGATGTGCCAGGGTGTTTTTTTCATTGTGCACCTCCGCTGAAGTGGTCGCGGCATCTTTGCAGGCAGAGCAGCGCATGGTTGTATATCATCCGGCTTCTAAATCCCTCGCTGCCACGCACATCACTGATTGGGGCAAAGTCCTGCTCGGCAATCCCTGCCGCTTCTTCAAACCAGTCGGTTGCGAGGGAGGGGTGCTCTCCTGAAGCGTCCTTTTTATCGTAGGGGCGTCTTTCCAAAGTGCCCTTGAATAGAGATTTGCCCTGGCAAAAACGATTGAAAGCAGCGCTCAGACGGGGATAGCGGTCAGCACCACCGATGGCAAGCCGGGCATTGACGATAATACCATCCGAGACGCGGAAATGAGCAGCGGTGACAATTGATGAAATATCCACTGCTTTGCGTTTGGTGGATTTGATTATAGTGGCAAAGTCGGTCAATTCCTGCTCCGGAATGATCACGGAGTGGATGAGTTCACCGGGACGGATGGCGGTCTGCTTGTAATCCAAATAGTATGATGTAGGGGCGGTCTCTTTAACCGCCCTTTGATCTGCATCCAGGTCGCTTTGGGAAGGCGACCCTGCACTAAGCGACAGATAGCGTTCTTGTGCCGCCGATACGATCTTCAGCCGGGCATCCAGTGCCAGCAACGTGGTGGCAGCATCCGCCACGGGTGAGGCATTACCGATATTGCCAATGAGCGTGGCAGAGTTTCGTACCTGTTCGGATGCGATCTGATCGATGATCCGGATCAGGACGGGGACTTTGGCTTGGATCAGTGCACTATGTTTCAACTGGTTGTAGGTGACGGTCGCACCGATCTCAATGCTGCCGTCATGCTCGCTGATGCCGTTCAATTCCTCGATCTGGGAGATGTCCAGGAGATAAGGGTAGTAGATCTTGTTGACGTTGGCTTGCACCATCAGGTCGGTGCCACCACAGATGATCCGGTATTGGCTGGAGTTTTCGATTTCTTCCATCTGCCGGAACAATTCATCCAAAGTATCGGGCACAAGGTAAGCCCTGACGGGATGCAAACGGTCGGATTGCTTGAGGATAAGCTGTTCTGGCGCATTGAATATCGCCAGGTCTGGCTCCAGCTCCCGGCACCACTGAGGGATGATGTCATCTGACTGATAGTCCCTTGTCAGTTGTTCCACTGCCCTCAGGATGGAATCATATCCCGTGCACCGGCAGAGGTTACCCTCCAGTGCAGCCAAGGTGCTTTCCCGATCTCTGGTTCCACCATTTGCCAGATAGGCAAAGATGCTCATCACAAAGCCCGGTGTGCAGTAGCCGCACTGGGTGCCGTGATGATCCAACAGCGCTGTCTGGATCGGATGCAGGTTCTGAGGTGTGCCTATGCCTTCGACGGTGATCAGGTGTTTACCGTGCAGTTTGGCGGCGGGATAGATGCAGGAATTGATCGCCTGATACCTGATCTTTCCTTTCACCACCAAAACCACTACCACCATGCAGGCACCGCAGTCACCTTCATTGCAGCTACATTTGGTGCCATACATCCCCAGTTCCCGATGCACGAAGTCCAGCGTAGTCATCGCCGGAGGGATGTCGTAAGTCCTCTTCCTGCCATTCAGATAAAACCTTATCCGGTTATACAGACAGACCCCTTCCGGCAAGTGGATGAGATCCGCCGGCTTGATATTGTCCTGTTCACTCATAATGACCTTCTTGAGTTGTCTCGTAATCCATAACTTCCGGCATAGTAATCTGAGCGGTCATTTCTTGTAAAGGTTTTTCTTGATCCAGCCCTCAGGACAGATAGCCGGTCACAATGAGCTCTCCCGTGTCTAAAGATTAGATTGACAACCAGAGCAATGCGGAAATTATGGGCTAAACGATGCAAAGGAACCTGATATGGATAGACTGCTGATAAAAGCACCCTATGTGATCAGCTTTGATGAGAGCCAGCCCGTGATGCGGGACGTGGGAGTGCTCATCAATGACGGGATCATCGAGCGCATAGCTCCCTCAACTGACTTTGACGGCTATGAAGGGGACATCCTCGATGCGGAAGGCAGGGTCTTGCTTCCAGGCTTGATCAATGCCCATCACCACTTCTACAGCACGCTCGTGCGGGGATATGGCAAAGCCAAGCCCTCCAAGGACTTCGTGGAGGTTTTGAACCATCTCTGGTGGCGTCTGGACAAGCAACTCCGGCAGGATGATGTTTATCTCAGTGCCCTGCTCTCCATCCTGGATGCCATCCGCCACGGCACCACCACGATCATCGACCATCATGCCAGCCCCGGCTTCGTGACCGGATCTCTTTCGGCTATTGCCAAAGCGGTGAAGGAGACCGGCATCCGCGGCTGTCTCTGCTACGAGGTCTCCGATCGTGACGGACAAGCCGTCTCCGATGCCGGCATTGAGGAGAATTACCACTGGCTGCAGCAGGTAAATAACGCTCCCGATCCCTTCCTGAAAGGTCTGTTTGGCATGCATGCCGCCTTTACGCTGGAGGACAGGACGCTCAGGCGTATTTCGCAGCTTGTACATGAACTGAACTGTGGCGCTCACATCCATGTCGCGGAAGCGCTCTCCGACCAGCAGTACAACATCAATCACCACGGCAAGCGAGTGGTGGAGCGCCTTCATGACTTCGGCTTGATCGGCGACCGCTCCATCGCTGCTCATTGCGTTCATATCAATGCCCGGGAAATGATGTTGCTCGCAGAGACCCGAACCGCCGTGGTCACCAATCCGCAGTCCAATCTCAATAATGCCGTGGGCATTGCCGACCTTGTCAGGATGAGCGATCTGGGCGTCACCATCGGACTCGGCACCGATGCCATGACCACGAATATGCTGGAGGAACTTCGCGTCGGGCTTTGGGCGCAGCATCTGAAGCAGGACAACCCTTCCTGTGCCTTTATGGAAGTGACCAACACGCTGGTGCGCAACAATCCCCTGATCGCCAACCGCTATTGGAATGGCATGCTGGGCAGCGTAAAGAGCGGTAAAGCAGCCGACCTCATTCTCATCGATTATCAGCCACCCACGCCTTTGAATGACGCTACCTGGATGGGACATCTCGTCTTTGGTCTGTCCCAAGCCATTGTGGACACCACCATCTGCGCCGGCAGGATCCTGATGTGGAACAAGCAACTCTCCCTTGACTTGGACGAAGCCGAGATCACCAGTCAGGCAAGCGAACTGGCATCCCGCCTCTGGGATAGAATGTAAGCAGGGGGCGTCTTTCCAAAGCGCCTTATAAATCGTAGGGGCGCTTTCCCTCAGCGCCCCATAACACAAAGGAGACCAAAATGTTTAATGAAATCAGGCAAAAAGCCAGAAAATACGAGACCGACACCGTCAATTTCCTGATGGACATGATCCGCATCCCGGCTTTTTCCACCAAGGAGCAAGCGGTGATCGAACGGATCAGGGCGGAAATGGAGAAAGCCGGTTTTGACGAAGTGATCATCGACGGCTTGGGCAACGTCATCGGACGCATGGGCAGCGGCAAGCGCATCATCGCTTTTGACGCCCACATCGACACCGTCTATCCCGGTGATCTCTCGCTCTGGGACTCTGATCCCTTTGACGCTCAGGTCAGAGACGGCAAGGTCATCGGCCGGGGCAGCGTGGATCAGGAAGGCGGAATGGCATCCATGGTCACCGCCGGACGCATCATCAAGGAACTGGGTCTGGACCAGGATTTCACCATCTACTTCACCGGCACGGTCATGGAAGAGGACTGCGACGGCTTGTGCTGGCAATACATCATCAAAGAGGTCGGGATCAAGCCCGAACTGGTCGTCATCACCGAACCGACGAACCTGAATATCTATCGCGGACACCGCGGCAGAATGGAGATGACCGTCTCGGTCAAGGGTCTGTCCTGTCACGGCTCAGCGCCGGAACGGGGTGACAACGCGATCTACAAGATCAGTCGCATCGCACTGGAAA
>VGPI01000137.1 GCA_016875595.1 Candidatus Cloacimonadota bacterium | reverse complement strand
CGAGATCTCGGTGCCAACATTGACCATTACATAAGGATTGATGGAACCGGTGGCGGTCACCACTTCGCGGATGGAGCCCATATTTGGTTTATCGAGCCTCCATTCGGGCTTCGATCTGTTCTTTCGATAGCGGTTGTAACCGTAAATGCCCCCGCAAATTACAGCGATGATGAGGATCACCTTCAAGGTCTTTTTCATTGGTCTGTTTCCCTATATGATTGGGTTACCACTTTCCGAGGAGCTGGGTGGAAAGCAGGCGGTTGAGTGCTTCCTGACGGGCTAAAATCTGGTAGCGGTTGGAATTGTACTCGATGTCGGAATCAATGTATTCAGAGCGGGTTTTATCCAGTTCCAGTTGAGTTATCATGCCCAGACGGTAGCGTTCCTCCGCTTTATTGATCTGGATCCGGGATTGCTCCAGCTTGGATTGATAAAGTTCATCCAGTTGACGCAGATAATCAAGCTCCCGGGTCAAGATGGAGTATTCCCGCTCAATCTCATCCACCTTGTCCTGCAGGTTCAGCTCTACCAGTTTCCTGGTAAACCGGTCGCGCTTGGTGCTCTCGGAATTGCGGAAATGATTCCATAAGGAATAGGATAGGGAGAGAGTGATGCCATGATTGGTGTTGTAGGTGTCAAAGTCCAGATCCGCCCCGGAAACGCTGCGGGACAGGTTGTAGGACAGGGTCAGGCGCGGGAAATTGTCCAGTTTATCCTGGAGCAGCATGATGTCATGACGTTCTATTTCCTGTTGCATCAGGCGGATAGCATTCACCCGGTCATAGTCGAGACGGGGTATTTCCCGTTCGGTATCGATCATCAGATCTGCCAACGGATAACCCTCGTCGGGGATCAGGATCAGCGAGAATAACTGCTGCCGGCTTTTACCGATGGCATTCTGCAGGCGTAGTAGGGAGATCTGGGTGTTCATCACTGCGATCTCGTTCTGTTTGACGTCAAATTCCGTCAGCTTGCCCAGGTGCCAGAGGGTATTGCTCTGTTCCCAGATCCGGTTTTGGATGCTGAAGCTCTCTTGCAGTGAACGCAATTGCTTCTCAGCGCTGAGGATATCCACATAGATCAGGAAGACCTGATAGGCAAAGTCGCCGGTGCTTGATTCCCGTCTGATCTCAGCCGTTTTCCGGTCGTGCGTGGAATAGCGGTATTGAAACCAATTGAGATCGTTCAAGCTGACCGATTTGCTGACCGTCAGACCCAGTGAGGTGCTGAAATCATCCGGGGCAAGGACGTTGCTTTGGGAATAAAGACGGTTGTCGGCAGTGGCGCTGAAATTCACATCCGGCAATAGATTCCAGCGGGCGGTATTGCGCTGGGAGACGGCGGTCTGGTAATTGATCTCACTGCGCTGGATGGCGGTGCTGTTTTTCAGTCCGGCTTCGATCAGATCATCCAGCATGTACACCTGTGCTTGCATCAACCCAGGCAACCAGATCAGGATTAGAAAGATGCGTTTCATATTTCCTCTCAGGTATTGGACGGGAATGTCCATCCCATCCTAATAGATAATACGTGTGCAGGGGCGATTTACTGCTATGTTTCTGCTTGATCGCTCGTTATTTTACAATCTCTGGTGTCCACTGTTTCCGGGTACAGGATATATTACAAGGAAAATTCCTTGCCGGATAAGCCGTATCATAAAAAAAGGGACTCATAATGTAAATATGATCAAAAGGAGAATCACCATGCCGTTTAACCTGAAGAACAGACATTTCCTGACGCTGATGGATTTTACGCCTCAGGAGATCGCTTTCCTGCTGGATCTGGCGATCGACCTCAAGAAAGCCAAGTATGCCGGCTATGAACAACCGCGTTTGACCGGCAAAAACATCGCCCTTATCTTTGAAAAGGACTCCACCCGTACCCGCTGTGCCTTTGAAGTGGCAGCGCTGGATCAGGGTGCCCATGTCACGTATCTGGGACCTACCGGCTCACAAATGGGCAAGAAAGAATCCATTGCCGATACTGCCCGCGTCCTTGGCAGGATGTATGATGGTATCGAATACCGTGGTTACGGACAGGAAATCGTCGAAGAACTGGCAGAGTATGCCGGCGTCCCCGTCTGGAACGGACTGACCGATCAAGACCATCCCACGCAGGTGCTGGCGGACTTCATGACCGCCATGGAACACCTGAAGAAACCCTTGAATGAGATAGTCTTCGTCTATGCCGGGGATGGCCGCAACAACGTCGCTAATGCCCTCATGATCGGCGCGTGCAAGATGGGCATGGATTTCCGGATAGTCACGCCCAAGGAACTATTCCCCGAAAAGAAACTCGTCCAGAAATGCCAGACCGTCGCCAAAGCGACCGGCGCTACCATCAGCATTACCGACAACGTAGCCAAAGGCGTTAAAAACGCCGATGTCATCTACACCGATGTCTGGGTCTCCATGGGTGAGCCGGACAACGTCTGGGAAAGCCGCATCAAATTGCTCAAACCCTATCAGGTGAACCGGGACATGATGAGCAAGACCGGTAAGGCACACACTCTCTTTATGCATTGCCTGCCCGCTTTCCACGATCTCAAGACCACCATCGGCAGACAAATCAACGAGAAATTCAAACTCCCCGCCATGGAAGTAACCGATGAGGTTTTCGAAAGCCCCAATTCCGTCGTCTTTGACGAAGCGGAGAACCGGATGCATACGATCAAAGCTGTGATGGTCGCCACCCTCGGCGCATAAGAATAAATAAATAAAGCACCTGAAGGGGCGGATGATCTCCGCCCTTTCTGTTTGTCCCCGTATCGGCCTGATCGATGCCGTCAACTCACAGCTATGATGACAAATAGCGTCACAGCGCAGGTGGAGTGGTCAGAATATTGAAAAAACTCTTGACGATTTGTCAAACATCAAATAAAGGGCTGTTCGTGCAACATCACTCATGATGTCAGGGAGGATAGATGAAACGCGCAGCTGTGCTTACTTTATGTCTGGCGCTGTTCTTTATAGCATGTACAAATAACTTGAAGTTGAGTGAGAAGGAAACCCTCCGGCTCAGTGAATCCATCTGCCTAATTGCGGTTGTAACTCCAAACTCGGATGCTTACACCTACGGCACCGGTTGGATTGCCCGCAATGCTCAAAACAACATCCGGATCTATACTGCCGGTCACGTCGTAGCCGAAGCTCTATCGGGAGAAAAGACGATCCTCATCGGTTTTTGGGACCGGAAGAAAATGGAAGTGGTCTATCGCTATATCGGCGAGGTTTCCGGATTTGAGCCGGATCCAGTCGATCTGGGTGCGGTTAAGATCACGGAAGAACTGCTGGAGAATTCCCTGCGTGATCGTGAATCAATCTCTCAAAGCGAAGTAAACCGCCGCTTAGGGAAATATGCGCTGACGATCGATCTGAAACGCCAGCCCAAAAACATGGATTACCTGTTTGTGGTGGGATTCCCGTCCAAGGGATTATGGGGTAATTTCCTGCAATACCATCGGGCGGAGGTGTCCGGATACACCAATGAAGGGTATATCCTCCTCAATACCACCGGGAATCTGGACAGAGGTGTGTCCGGCGGTCCCGTTCTGGATGCCAGTGGACGAAAAGTCGTGGGAATCGCCATTGCCTCCACAACCAATCCCGAAACCGGACGCGGCTCGAATGTCGCAGTTCCCGCCATCTATCTTGATAAGATCTACAACAACGAAGCAGCCATGCTCGCCAAATACAACAAACCCTCGGCTCCGGTCACGCAGACACAGGTAAATGAGCCGGTCATCCTGAACGTGGAAATCCTCAACCTGATCGAGATAACCAATAACACCGGCACAGTATTGGACCGATTGTTCATCTTTCCCTCCGACACCACTCAATTGGGTACGGATGCATTGGGAGACGGCACCTTCTTTGCCAGTGGCGACAAACTGACCTTCCCCATCTGGTATCCGGATGAGACCAATCTCTTTCATATCCTCGCCCACAGCGACGAAGACGATTCCTATTATGTCCTGGAGGACTTCGAGATCACCGACGGCACCAATGGCAGATTATTTCTCAACCGCTCGCATCTGGTCAAGAAACAAGACCTCAACCAAGGCAAGATCAGGATGCCTTCCATTATGACCAATCTGACGATCAAGAACAACCTCCCCCGGAACATTAAACTGGTCTTCATCTCGCCCGCTGAATCCCGAATGTTCGGCATTGATGTCCTGGGTAAGAATACGGTCTCAGCCGGAGGTAAACTGAAGTATCAGATCTTCAATTGGATCGAAAGCAACGCTCCTGTAAAATATGAGATCGTAGCCGTGGACGGTGATGATCATATGTATTCCGGGTTTATCACCTTTAGTGCAACTGGCAGTGATCTGATCTACGAGATCAAAGAATCCGATCTGGTGATCAAGAAGAACTGATCGGGAATACCACAGCGCCTGAGATCCACCCGCCATTCCGAAAGGAAGGATACCCCTTCCCCCAGGAGTAGAGAGCGCTGTTCTGCCCCTCCCTGTTCAGGATGCAGAGCAATCTCACCGGATGATCTGACGATCCGGTGCCAGGGCAAATGGTACTTTCCACTGCTGGAATGCAGGATACGTACCACCATCCGGGCGGCATTACCCGCCCCCGCCACCCTTGCGATCTGAGCATAGGTGGATACTTTACCCCGCGGGATGAAGCCAATGAGAGTGATCATCCTTTCCGAGACGGTCGTCTGATCCATCTCCATGTCGTGTGCAATACTGTGTTTCTTCATGTAGATACTCTGCCGAAGTCACCGCTATGCGTCAAGAAAAACATGCCCCCACCTCCAATTCTGATGACCCTCAAACCCTGAGTCAACAAGCAGTTTCGAAAAACTATTGACTAAAAAAGCTATCTCATAATGAATGGAAAAAACTGTCATAAAAGGTATGAGGTACAGCAAATGACCAAAGCCAAGATCCTGGTTCAGCTTAAACCCAGCGTTCTTGATCCGCAAGGCAAGACGGTTAGCAACTCATTGCATGCTCTGGGATATGTCGAAGTGGCTGACACCCGCATCAGTAAGTACATTGAGATCAGCTTTTATAGCGATGATCTGACCAAGATCGAAACGGATGTCCGTGAGATCTGCGATAAGCTGCTGGCAAATCCCAATACCGAAGTGTATCATTACGAACTGACCTCGGAGCGGGATTGAAAGTAAGTGTGATCACCTTCCCGGGATCGAATTGCGATCACGATGCCTATGAGGTCTTTGCCGCTCGTGGACATCAGGCGCAATTGATCTGGCACAAGGACACTGATATCCAGGATCCTGATCTGGTGATCCTACCCGGAGGTTTTTCCTATGGTGATTATCTGCGTTGCGGTTCAATCGCCCGGTTTTCGCCCATTATGAATGAAGTGATCCGCCATGCTGTCCGGGGTGGTTTGATAATGGGTATATGCAATGGATTCCAAATACTTACGGAGCTTGGCTTGCTGCCCGGCACTCTGATGATGAATGCCGGGCTCCGCTTTATCTGTCAGCATCAACACATCCGGGTGGATAATAATGCCACGCCCTTTACCAATGGTATCCCTACAGGCACGGCGCTGGATATTCCCATCGCTCACAAGGAAGGGAATTACTTTATCACGGT
>VGPI01000136.1 GCA_016875595.1 Candidatus Cloacimonadota bacterium | reverse complement strand
TCGTCCGAGAGCCCGCGTGGCAAGCCCCGATACTCCTCAATGGCTTGGGTGACCACTCCGGTGCCCAGTTTGATGTCCGTTCCACGACCCGCCATATTAGTCGCAATGGTCACGGCTCCGGGCTGTCCGGCATTCATGATGATCTCCGCCTCACGTTCGTGGTTTTTGGCATTGAGCACGTTATGGGCAATGCCATGCCGGCGCAGGAGACGGCTGATCGTTTCCGAGACCTCGACGCTGACCGTGCCGACCAGGACGGGTTTCTTGCGCTCGTGCATATAGACGATCTCGTTGATGATCGCCTGGTATTTCTCGTTTTTGGTCAGGTAGATCACGTCGTCATGGTCGATCCGCGTAATCGGAACGTTGGTGGGGATGACCATCACCGGCAGCTTGTAGATCTCCATAAATTCCGATTCTTCGGTCACTGCTGTTCCCGTCATGCCTGCCAGTTTTTCAAACATG
This sequence comes from Candidatus Cloacimonadota bacterium, assembly GCA_016875595.1. Lineage (GTDB taxonomy): Bacteria > Cloacimonadota > Cloacimonadia > Cloacimonadales > Cloacimonadaceae > VGPI01. The sequence continues at coordinate 5,139 of VGPI01000136.1, read as the reverse complement.
CGGAAGTAATTTTGCAGCGTGATCGTCGCCAGGGTCTGAGTTCCGGCTTCGATCTTGACGTTTTCCTTCGCTTCCAGTGCCTGATGCAGCCCGTCACTAAAGCGTCTGCCCGGCATCTGGCGTCCGGTGAATTCATCGACGATGACCACCTTGTTATCGAGCAGGACATATTCCACGTCCTTCTCAAACAGCGTATTGGCGCGCAGTAACTGATTGATATTGTGCAGTTTCTCGCTCTTGTCCATAAAGCGGTTGGTCAACCGTTCCTTCTGAAGCGCTCTGTCTTTTTCACTCAAACTCTCCTCATTATCGATCCGCGCCAGGATCTCGTCCAAGCTTTCCACGATAAAGAGATCTTTTTCGGCGCGGGAGAGCATGTCGCGTCCCTTGTCACGCATATCCACCGAATTTTGACGTTCCTCCACCACAAAGAAGAGGTTCTCGTCCAGTTCGTGCATCTTTTTGTCACGCAGGTAGATACCTTCGGTGTCATTGACCAGCTTCTTCAGTTCGCCTTCCTGCATCAATTTCATGAATGCCTTGTTCCGCGGGGCAGCACGCTTGACCAATAGTAGGTTTTGCGCCAGGCGATCGCGGTCGGCGCGGGGGTTATCCTCTTTGAGGTCTTCCCGGATCTCGCTGATATATCTTTGCACCAGAGCATTTTGCGCCTGAACCACCTGTGCCACGCTGCTTTTGAGCTCGGAATAAAAATTCTTGTCCTGGGCGACCTGCCCACTGATGATGAGCGGTGTCCGCGCCTCGTCAATGAGGATGCTGTCCACCTCGTCCACGATGGCATAGTAAAAGTCGCGCTGCACCAATTGTTCATGACCGACCGCCATATTATCCCGCAGGTAGTCAAAGCCGAATTCGCTGTTCATGCCATAAGTGATGTCACAGCGGTATGCCTCTTTGCGTTGCCCGTGATTCATGCCGGTGGTTATGCAGCCGACCGACAGATCATGAAAGGCAAAGACCGGACCCATCCATTCGGCATCGCGCTGAGCCAGATAATCATTTACCGTCACCAAATGCACCCCCTTGCCCAAGAGCGCATTCAGAAAGAGCGGCAACGTTGCCACCAGGGTCTTACCCTCACCGGTAGCCATCTCAGCAATTTTGCCTTCATGCAGGGCAATGGCGCCGATGAGCTGAACGTCAAAAGGCACCATGTTCCACCCCACTTCGTGACCGCGCACGTCATACTTGAGCCCCAGGAGGCGGCGACAGGTGTCCCTGACGATGGCATAGACCTCCGGTAAATAGTCATCCAACAATGCCTTGCGTTGTTTTTTCAGTTCCCTCTTGGCACTGTCGATCTCGCGCTCGATCCGGTTGCGTTCACTATCGTCGCTTTCTTCCCGAAACCGGAAGAGCAATTCAGCGATCTCAGTTTCGAGGAGATCGAGTTTCGCTTTCAGTTCGCTGCGGATCTGGGTGATGCGATCGCGCAACTGATCATCGTCATATTGCACCAGACCGGCATAGATCTCATTTATTTCATCGACCAGCGGCTGTATCGCCTTCAGATCTTTCTGGGACTTGTCGCCGAATATGATGCGCAGAAGTCGTTCCAACATATCGTCTTCCTTATCTTGTTCCTTGACTCCGGTGCCGCTAAAGCACCCGTTGTTTCGATTTTCGTTACTTTCTCCGAACCCTGTCCTTTGTGTCAATGCTTTTCTCATCCGACCGGTTTTATCCCGGCTCTCTCTCCCCCCATCCTGCCGGTTCCTCGGTTCCCTGCCCCTCTTAATCAAGTCATTATCCCCCCTTAATCAAGCGTTAACAATTAACGCTTGATTAAGGGGGGATAATAAAGTGATTGACACTTTCACCCCAGGGCGCAAAGTGGCTCAAAATACAGGAGGTAAACATGAAAGCTACTGTAAAAGAAGGAATTAAAGGGTTTTCCGGGAAGCTGGACGGGGCGGTGTATTACTATCATCCGCGGCTGAAACGCACTCTGATGCGCCGGATGCCGGCAATGCCGATCCAGGAACAAAACATCGCCTATGGCAATATCGCCCGCCAGATCAAGGCACTTGACCTGTCCGAGGGCTACCGTGACGACTTTCGGATCTATCTCAGCGCTCTGCGTGACCGGGATGAGAATGTCACCTATCCGTCATGGTACAGCATATTTATCAAGATGATGTGGGCGCTGCAAGCCAAATATCCGGCGCAAGTGGATCTGAAAACCATCACCCGGGGACAGATCTTGGCACAGAACCTGCCCTGCCGCAATGTGAAAAAAGCAGTGGAAGACGGGCTGCTGGAACCCGTTCCGGGCTGGCAATATCTGGATCGACAGATCTGATCCTTTGATTCAGGGAGCGGAGCGAACGGCTCGGCTCCGATGATTTGATCAGTCGTTCAGGTGAAACGGGCAGACCGGATCATCCTACCGGCGGTGTCGCTGGTCTTCGCGGTCGCCGGATATGCGATCTACGGGTGGGTCACGGCTCCGCATTATTACACGGCTCCGGCGGAAGCAAGGATCGAAGTGAAATACAATCCCCGCCAGGAAACCATCGAGGATGTCAGCATTCCGGTCATCCGCATCGGGAGCAATGATATTTACCTCTTTGCCCTTGCCGGTTACGATATTTCAGCCGTCTTGGTCAGCAAGCGCAAATACCGCTCCGGATTTATGCACGAGCTCTCGCCCTGGGACTATGCGCTGGTCTGGGGATCGGTGCCGCAATACCTTGAGTATCTGGAGTTTAACCAGATTATTCGCTTTTGCCTGTTCACCGCCAGGGCGGATATCCCCATCGATCCGGGTTATGTTCAGGTGCATATGTCCAATAATCATCTCATCCCGGCAAACCGCAATATCCGGCGTGCGCTGCCCCTTGCCCGGGTGGGAGATGAGGTCAGGATCAGCGGCTATCTGGTTCATGCGCAGGCGGTTGGTAAAACAGGATCCGTTACTAACTGGCAGAGCAGTACCAGCCGTACCGATACCGGCAATGGGGCATGTGAGATCATCTATGTGACTGCGCTGCGGATCGGGGATCGGATCTACGAATAAGAGGGGGTTGGCAGGGTCGTTCCTTCGGTCGGGGTGGTGCAACATGTTGTATTTCATACCGCTATGAATGTGGGTGTTTTTTTACTTGACGTATGAACGCTCCGATTATTATATCACAATAGAGAATATCGCTTTTGACACAATACGCATAATCCTAAGGAGGAATTATGAACAAGATATTGATAACATTGGTTCTGCTGCTGTCGATGACACTGGCATTCGCCCAGACCAATCCGACGGCACAGGCACTGCCTTACTCCCAGGATTTCAGTGGAGTTGCTCACTCATCCACCACTTATCCCGCCGGCTGGCAGGGCTGGACGATCTCCACTGCTCCGGGGAGTTCATTCAATACGAACGCACCCACTGCCGATCGTGCCCTGATAGCCAGCAGTACGGCGGCAACCACATCCGGGAATGTCCACAATTATAACGGCAAGATCGGGTATCTGAATACATCCAGCTTGGATTTGACGCTGGTTTTAGCACTCAATACCACGGGCAAGAACAACGTTCAGGTCACCTATGACATCATGACCATCCGCAATCCTTATGATGGAAGCAGTAACACCCGGATCAATGAGGTGACACTGCAGTACCGGATCGGGACTACCGGTGCATTTACTACTCTGACGGGGGTGGAGTATCAGAATAATACAACCACCCAGACAACCGCCATTACCACACCACAGAATCTGCAGAATAAAAGCATCACCCTGCCGGAAGCATGCAACAACCAAGCCGTCGTGCAGATCCGCTGGGCTTCCAGACAGGTGAGCGGAGCGGGTTCCCGACCCAGCTTTGCGGTTGACAATCTATCAGTGACCGGCAGTTCCGGCACCACTCCAACCATCTCGGTCATTCAGAGTCTGTCCGCGTTCAGCGCCTGGACGGGCTATCCTTCCGCCGCACAGACCTATACCCTGAGTGGCTCTAATCTCACTGCCCCGATCAATATCACTGCCACCGCACCCTTCCAGGTACGCGTGCCGGCAGGAACCTGGGACTTGACCGCCCAAGTAGCGCTCGATTACAATGGGCTCATCGAAGTCCGTTACAATCCTTCCAGTGCCGGGAATCACAATGGTACGGTCACGCATGCCAGCACCGGCGCTGCTGATGTTGTGATCAATGTTTCCGGTACGGCGACCGATCCGGTTCCCGCCTTGCAGGTCAATCCCAATTTCCTTTATTTCAGGGCGGAAGTGGGTCAGTCATCCGCTCCCAAGTCATTCACCATCACCAGTGAATTCCTGACTACAGGCATCTCAGTTGCCTCTACGGGACCCTATACATTTGCCTCTACCGAGGGTGGCACCTACTCCAATCCCCTTGCCCTGGCTCAGGACTACAATGACTCGGTCTGGGTCAAGTTCTCCCCTCCGGCAAATCAGATCTACGCTCAGGATATCACGGTGACCAGCGGTGCGGTTCAGCAGATCGTCACAACCTATTCCTCGGGAGAAGTGGTCAATCCGAACCTGCTCCTGGAGGAGAATTTTAACTATCCGGTGGGATATCTTTTGAACACTCTGGGCTGGAACTCGCATAGCGGTACTTCCAATTTCATCCCTGTTTCCAATCAAAACCTGACCTATCCTGATTATCCTTCCACTTCCGGCAATGCCGCAGCCCTTGCCGGAGCAGGCGAAGACATCAACCGCACCTTTGCGGCTCAAACCAGCGGAGCGGTTTATGCGTCGTTCCTGGTCAAGGTCTCCGATGCCAAGACGACGGGTGATTATTTCTTCCATTTCGGAGGGACAACCCTGGGTTCGACTTTCCGCCCGAAAGTGTTTGTCAATAAGAACTCCTCGAATGATACCTTCAGATTCGGGATCACCAAGGCAGCAAACTATAGCGTGGATATTGCCACCACCGATTACATCTACGAATATGGACAAACCTACCTCCTCTTAGTCAAGTATGAGATCGTGGATGGCGGTAATGATCAGGTTTATCTGTGGGTCAATCCGGTTTTCTCCGGGGCTGAACCCCCGCCAACCCTGACCGGACTCGATGCCACCGGCACTGACCTCACCGATGTGGCTACAGTGGCTCTCCGACAGGGAGGAACTACCACGACGCCTTCCCTGATC
>VGPI01000135.1 GCA_016875595.1 Candidatus Cloacimonadota bacterium | reverse complement strand
TTTCGTCAAGGTATTGGGGATACCGGCCGATAATATTTATACGGTGCACGATGAGAAAGCCACCCTGGGCGAGATGCGCAAGATCTTTGATGCGGGTGGATGGCTGAAAAGCAACGTCAAGGACAAGAACGCCGAGCTTTATATCTTCTATGCCGGGCATGGTGCACCGGCGACGGATGGCAGCAAGGCATTCCTCATCCCCTATGACGGCGATCCCAATTATCCAGCGCAGACGGGTTATGAACTGGAGACGCTGTATGCCAATCTGGGCGCTCTGCCGGCAAAGCGGGTGATGGTATTCCTCGATGCCTGTTTCTCGGGGGCGGACCGGGATAATGAGATCCTGCTGGCAGGAGCGCGTCCGCCCACGCTAAGGGTGGCACAACCGGCTGCTGATGCCAAAATTAGCGTCTTCAGCGCTTCGTCCGGGGCGCAGGTGTCCTCCGCCTATCCGGATAGGCAGCACGGGCTCTTTTCCTATTTCCTGATGAAAGGGATGCGGGGCGAGGCAGACCTCAATGGCGATAAAAAGATCACCATCGCCGAGATGGAGCAATTCCTGCAGGAAAACGTGCCCTATATCGCCCGCCGGATGGGACGGGAACAGGATCCGCAGGTGAATAGCGCGGACAAGCAGAGCGTGCTCATCCAGATGAAGTGAGGGGTATGTTGTAAGTCCCATCGGGACGCTACTCCGTAAGATTGATCTGCCGTGATTTGAAGCCATAACCGAGGACGTCGTTGACATCGGTGACGATCATGAAGGCATCGGGATCGAGGTCTTTGACGATATCGGTCAATTGGGGCACCTGGCGGCGGTTGAGGACGCAGAAGATGACCTTGATCGGGCGTTGGTTGTAACCGCTGACGGCATCGAAGAGGGTAACGCCGCGTTCCAGCTTTTCCAGGATCTCTTTCCTGATCTCCTGCACCGCCTCGGAGATAATGTAAACGCCTTTGATATAGGGGAGTCCTTCACTGGCGAGATCGGTGATCTTGGTGGTGATAAAGAGGTTTACGTAACCCCAGATGACGAGCTTGAGATCCTGAAAGAGGAGTCCCACGCTGAAGATGATCAGGGTCTCCACCAGCCAGTAGCAGGTGCCGATGGAGAGTCCGGCTTTCTGTTTGATCAGCGCCACTGGGATATCGGTGCCGCCGGTGGAGCCACGGAAGCGGAACATCAGTCCGATGCCCAAGCCCAATAACACGGAACCGGCAATGGCGGAGAGATAGATATCCTGCGGATCGAGCATGGCGATCACCGTCCTGCCATCCACATTGTGGACAAAGCGTTGCAGATTCTCGATCAAGCCGAGTTTCGCCAGGTTTTGCAGGTTAAAGAAATCGGTCAGGATGGCGGTGAGCAGCATGCCATAGATGGATTTGCCTCCGAATGACCTGCCGATAAAGACAAAACTGACGACAAAGAGCGGGATATTGAGCGCGATCATCGTCATCCCGACCCGGAAACCGGTAAAGCGGAAAACGATCTGGGAGATGCCCGCCACCCCGCCGGGGGCGATATTGTAGGGGATGAGGAACCAACTGTAGGCAATGCCGAATAACGCAGCGGCAAAGATCATCCCGATACACCGCTGGATCTCACGGCTGAGGATCGCTCGGCGGTCGGTCTTGTTCATAGTATTTCTCCTAATTGCTTGACGAAATCGGTGCATTTGATTTTATGACTGCTCTGATTATATTATCTACAGAGGAAACTGAATGAAAGCAGATATCAGGTTAAACGGCATCAGACACACGCTCCTGGACTTTGACGAGCCACGCAGCATCGGCTCCCTGATCGCTGAGACGGCGATCGACAAATCCCAGATCCTGTCCTATAAAATCGACCATACCCAATATGTCAATGAGGATTATCTCATCGAGCACGAAACGCTGATCAATTGTATCTGTTTCGAGCATCCCGAGGGCATGCGCATCTATCAGGACTCGGCGATCTACATCCTGGCAAAGGCGTTCTACAACATCTTCGGCAGCCAGCATACGCTGGTGATCGAACACTCCATCGGTGATGGCGTCTATGGCGAGGTCTTCAATACGGAACGTTTTACGGAGCAGGATTGCGCCCGGGTCAAACAGGAGATGCAGAGTATCGTACAGAACGATATCCCGATCGAGCCGCTCGACGTCAAGCCCAGCGAGGCGTTCAATATCTTCTCCACGATGGGACGCAAGGACATCGTCAAAAACATCACCCAGACCTATCAGGAGAAGGTGCGCGTCTATCGTTGCGGCAAGTATTATGACTCTTTCATCCGCCCGCTGGCAGACCGCACCGGCATGATCAAGGTCTTTGATCTGATCTACAATGCACCGGGCTTTATCCTGCGCTTTCCCTCCGGAAAGGAATGCAACGTCTGCCTGCCCTTCAATTTCCCCCGCAAACTCTTTGCCCTGCACCAGGAACACGACAAGTGGCTGAGCATCTTGGACGTGCATTATATCACCGATCTGAACATCCAGACCCGCAACTATGACATCTCGCAATTCATCCTCGTGGAAGAAGCGCTGCATGAGAAAAAGATCGCCGAGATCGCCAGCGAGATCGTCAAAAACAAGGAACTCCGGATCATCCTGATCGCCGGTCCCTCCTCATCCGGCAAAACCACCTTTGCCAAGCGCATCTCGGTGCAACTCCAGGCTTGCAAGGCAAAGCCGATCGTGCTTGGGATGGATGATTATTTCCTGCCCCGGGATCAGACACCCCGCAAAGAGAACGGCGGACTGGACTTTGAATCCATCCACTCGCTTGACCTGCCCTACCTGAACCAGCAATTGATGCAGCTGCTCAAAGGCGATCAGGTCGAGATCCCACGCTATGACTTTCACAAGGGCATCCGCAAGCGTACCAATCACATCGTCAGGCTCGAGCCGGATAACATCATCGTGATGGAAGGCATCCACGGATTGAATGAGCAGCTCACCGCCTCCATCCCCGCCGCGAATAAGGTCAAGATCTACATCAGCGCGCTAAACCAATTGAATATCGACAACCACAACCGTATCCCGACCACCGATTGCCGTCTCATCCGCCGGATCGTGCGGGATTATCAATACCGCGGCTACACGGCGGAGGAGACCATCACCCGCTGGCGGGATGTCCGCGAGGGCGAAGAGGTCAATATCTTCCCCTATCAGGAGAATGCGGACTTCATGTTCAACAGCAGCTTGACCTACGAACTCGGCGTGCTCAAGAAACACGCCTGGAAACTGCTGCTTTCCGTGACCAAGACCTCCACTGCCTATATGGAGTCACGTCGCTTGCTGTCTCTGCTCAGCCACATCTATGATATTCCCGACACGCTGGTGCCCTACAATTCCATCATCCGGGAATTTACCAGCGGCAGTATCTTTCGCTATTAAATGGGGTGATGATACCCAGCGCTATTACAAATGATCCCGAACGTAGGGTCGCTCTCCTTCAGCGACCCAGGACACAATGTCCATAAGAATAGGGTTCACATAGGGCGCAATAAGAAAGCGCCCCTACGCTAAGGTAATGTATATGAATAAGATCCGTATCCTCTCCGAGGACGTCCGCAACAAGATCGCCGCCGGTGAAGTAATCGAGCGTCCGGTCTCCGTGGTCAAGGAACTGGTGGAAAACGCCCTTGACGCCAGCGCCAGCATCATCACCGTCAGCCTCGAAAAAGGTGGAAAAGACCTGATCCAGGTCAGTGACAATGGCTCGGGCATGAGCGAGGACGATGCTATGCTCGCCTTTGAGCGTCATGCCACCAGCAAGATCAGATCGGTGGACGACATCATCAGCATCAGCAGTTTGGGCTTCCGCGGCGAGGCACTGCCCAGCATCGCTTCCGTCAGCCGGCTCACCCTGATCACCCGTACGCATGAGGATGAGACCGCCACCCGCATTGACTATGCCGACGGACGCCTGCTCGAAGTCAGCCCGGCTGCCTCCAATCCCGGCACCACCGTCACCGTCAAGGGTCTGTTTAAGAACATTCCCGCCCGCCGTAAATTCCTCCGCTCCGAAACCACCGAACTCCAGCACATCCTCAAGTACTTTCACTATCAGGCGATCATGTATCCCCAGGTGAGTTTCCGGCTGCTCTGTGAGGGACGTGAGAAGGTGAACTTCATCGCCTGCGCCGATCGGCATCAACGGCTCGGTGACGTCTTTGGCAGCGGCTTTTTCAAGGAGGACATCATCCCCATCGACCGACAGATGGACGATTACTCCATCAGCGGCTACATCTTTGGACTGGAGGAGCGCCAGGATCGCCTGCTGGACTTCCAGTACACTTTTGTCAACGGCAGATATATCAGCGACAAGACCATCCGCCACAGCATCCGCAAGGCATTCGAGCCCTTCATCCTCAAGACCCGCTTCTGGCAAAAGTGCAGCACCCCGCCCTATGTCCTCTTTATCGATCTCCCGCCGGAACTGCTCGACGTCAATGTCCATCCCGCCAAGCTGGAGGTGCGTTTCCGCGATCCGCAACGTCTGCATTCCTTTGTCCTCAACACCCTTAGCCAGGCACTCACGGACTATGAGACCGCCAAATTCGCCTCCGCCAAAGCCAAGTTCACCCACCCCGTCGAGTTTCAAAAGCCCACCTTTATTGAGGCGGAGTTTTACAAGAGCAAAATCGACATCCCGCGCTTCTCGTCCTACAAAAAGGACTTTGAGAAGCTCTATCAGGACGAAATCGTCCCCTCCGAACCCCTGCCCCGTCCGACGATCATCCCCGTCCACAATACCCAGAAAGCCGATGCCACCGAACAGGTGGAACTTTTCCCCGATCTGCCCAACGACAGCTTCAGCTTCCCCGCGCTTAGCCGCAACGAGGAGGACTACGTCAATCCCTGGCAGTTGCATTCCTCCTTTATCTTTGTCCAGATCGAGGATGGACTCGTCGTCATCGACCAGCACGCCGCCCACGAGCGCATCATCTATGAAAAGATCCTCCACCGCACCAAAGGCACTCCCCCCACGCGCCAGAAACTGATCCTGCCTTTAGTGATCGACATCCCGCCCATCTTCGCAGCCCTGGTCAACGAACTCATCGATAAAAACCTCGAACTGCTGGAGAAAGTGGGCTTTACGCTCAAACGCTTCAGCGGCAATGCCCTGGTCATCGAGGAAGTGCCCGCTGAACTCAGTGACTGGCAGAGCGGACACATCTTCATCGACATCCTGAAACAACTGGAGACCGAACTGGACGCCGAGCCCGACTTCCGTGACGGTCTCGCCAAATCCATCGCCTGCAAAGCCGCCATCAAAGCCGGGAATAAACTGAGCAAGCGCGAGATGCTGAACCTGATCAATGACCTCTTTGCCTGCGAAACGCCCTTCTTCTGTCCCCACGGCAGACCCTTGATGATCAAGATGACCCTGCAGGAATTCGAAAAGCGTTTCAAACGCCTCCAATGATCCCTCTGATCACGATCGAAGGCGCCACTGCCTCCGGCAAGACCGCTTTTGCCATCGCCCTGGCACAGCTTCTTCAGACCGGGATCATCTCCGCCGACTCCCGTCAGGTCTATCGCTATCTGGATATCGGCACCGCCAAACCCTCCCGCGAGGAATTATCCGCCATCTCCCACCACCTTATCGGCATCATCGACCCCGACCAGAACTACAGCGCCGGACGCTTCGTCAAGGATGCCACCCCCATCATCAATGAACTGCATAACCAGTCCAAAATCCCCATTGTCTGTGGCGGAACGGGGCTTTACATCCGGGCTTTGTTGCATGGACTGTTTGAACTGGACATCGACACCTGCCGGATCAAACAGGACTTAATCCGCCGCCTGGAGCACGAGCCCCTGGAAATGTTGTACAGCGAACTCCTCACCATAGATCCCGTATTCGCC
>VGPI01000134.1 GCA_016875595.1 Candidatus Cloacimonadota bacterium | reverse complement strand
ACGAAAAGTGGTTGTTTGCCAATCGATTAAGCAAGTATGCGCTCAAGCCGGCACAGCGGGTAATCCTGTTATCTCAGAGCAGTTTTAACGCTACGCACCGGATTCATTCGTGGATCCCTTTACCGCAGTTGGTCACAGGTTTTCACCCGGTATATGATATTTACCGGCAGAAAATGGATCCCGGGGATGGGGTAGCAACCGGTCAGGAAACAGATCGTCCTCCCACGCTATTGTTTTTTGGCTTGATCAAACCATACAAAGGGCTGGATGTGCTGATCCGTGCCTTCGCGCTGGCACGGCAACGCTTGCCGCGTCTCCATCTGATCATCGCCGGCGATGTCTATGGCGAAGCCGGTCAGTATCGCAGGCGATTATCGGAGCTTGGTTTGGATCAGGCGGTGGAGACCCACTTTGAGTATATTGCCGATAACGCCGTGAGCGGTTATTTTCGGCGGGCGGACGTCTGTGTATTGCCCTACCGGAGTGCCACTCAGAGCGGGATCGTCCAGCTCTCTTATGCCTTTGAAGTTCCGGTCATTGCCACCCGAGTGGGGGGGATCGGTGAATATGTCTGCGAGGGCGAGACGGGGATGCTGGTGCCACCTGAGGATCCCTCCGCCCTGGCAGAGGCGATCTGCCTGTTTTTTACCACTTGTGACAAGGATCAAATGCGGCGGGGGATAAGAGGATTCAATGCCGGGCACGGATGGGACAAGCTGGCAAAGCTGGTAGTGGAGAGCATGGGTTGAGGATACTGCTGATCACTTATTACTTTCCACCCTGTGGCGGAGCAGCGGTTCAACGCTGGCTCAGGTTTCTGCCGCATCTGGTGGAGAATGGTTGCCTGGTTGATGTTATCGCTCCGGAGAAGGCGGATTACCCGGTGCGGGATAATTCCCTTTTACGGTATATCCCGGCAGAAGTGGGGGTTTTTCGGACTCCAAATCTCGTCATAAGCCGGATCTGGGGATTCTTTTTTCCCCGGATACAGATGCCTTATGGCAATCTGAAAAAGGATCGTAGCGCTGGGCTGCTTACCCGGATCGCTCTGTGGTTACGGATCAATCTGATCATACCCGATATCCGTATCATCTGGAACAGGTATGCCAAAGATTATGCCGGGCTTATGATTTTGAGACGGAATTACGACGTGATCATCACCACTGGTCCGCCGCATTCCACTCATCTTCTGGGAATGAATCTGCAGATGTATTTTCAGATACCCTGGATCGCCGATTTTCGTGACCCCTGGAGTGAGATTCATTACCTGCGGCTGGCGGGACAGACCAAACTGGCACACCATCTCCATAAAAGAATGGAACGGAAAGTGGTGCGCCAAGCCAGCGCGGTTCTGACCGTGTCCAGGGGAATCGGCACCGAATGGGATGCAGGAAAGGTGCATGTCCTGTACAATGGCTATGAACCCAGGCACTTTGAGGGGAGCTCATATCAGCGGACACAACGGTTCAGAATCAAATACATCGGCCAACTTACCGCTGGACAAGACCTCGCAGCGCTGGTGAAATACGTGATCGCAGCCCTGCCGGACAGCGACCTGGAGTTCAACTTCATCGGAACAAATCTCACTGAACAGGAATGGGGGCGGATCAGAGAGGATAAACCCAATCTGACCTTTGAATTAAACAGGTTTCAGTGTCATGCGGAAGCACTGAACGAGATGGTCAATGCCGAACTGCTGTTGCTGGTGATAAACCGATGTGAGGGTAGCAAAGGCATTCTGACTACCAAGCTCTTTGAGTACTGCGGGTCACGCACCCCCGTCCTCTGTTACGGTCCCCGGGATGGCGAGGCAGCACAGATCATCAGTTCACACCAGGCGGGCTTTACTATTGAAGGGCTGAATGATACGGCAGGAAGGAATTATATCCAAGAGCTTTATGAAAAATGGGCGGACGAACGGACGGTGCGGACAACGGCGGATCTGGAGAACATCAGCGTCGGATATCAGGTAAGGGAACTGATCCGGTTGCTTGCCGACATTACTAACTCACCATCAGGTATGTAAATAGCTATTATTAGTGACATTTTCTTCAGATTGTGATTGACAATAAGTCCAGTCAATTATACTTCGCGCAGCCGATTAAATAAACTATGGAGATTAAAATGCCACAACACAAATCGCCGATGAAACGGATGAAAACAGACAAGAAACGAGCAGCCCGCAACAACTACGTGAAACGCACGATTAGAACCATGACCAAGCAGATCGAAGCCGGACTTCCGGAAGAGGAACGCAATCAACTATTGGACAAGCTGTATTCCCAACTGGACAAAGCTGCCAAAAAGGGTGTGATCCACAAACGCACCGCTTCCCGTCGCAAGTCACGCCTTGCCCTGTTTGTAAATAAACAATCATAAGAAAAAGATCAAGCCCAAGCGAGCTGAGGACGCGGTCAGCAACCAAGAATCATGCCGGAGCGGAATTCGGCATCCCTTTCCTGGCTTGTGCTTGAAGTGATCACCAGCGTCTTGTTTGGGCGCTGATCCAGTTATTAACGTGTTTCGCGCACTTTTCAAAAGGGGAGTAAAGAAACAGAAGAGGCCTGTCTGGATACGGATATTGAGATATGTCCTCTTTATCCACCTCTGGTTTTGGGGGATCGTGGCGAGCTTGAGTTTGCTGTTCAATTTCGTCAATCCGCCCTATACACCTCTGATGGCACACCGCCTGATCGTCCGATCCTACCCGATCCACAAGCGGTATTTCATTGCGTTGAAAGCTATGCCCCGATCAACCAAAGCAATGATCTTAACGCTGGAGGATGGAAATTACTATCAGCATTGGGGCTTTGACTGGAAGATGATCCGGGAAGCCAGGGAACGTAACCGTAAGGCAGGAAGGATCAGATTTGGCGGGAGCACGATCTCCAATCAACTGGCACGGACGGTTTTCCTGACCACGCATGGAAACTACTTCCGAAAATACCTGGAAGCACAGGTGACGGTGATCATGGAGATCTGCCTGAGCAAGAACAGAATGCTGGAACTGTACCTGAATTATGTGGAATGGGGCAAAGGCATCTATGGGATCGATTCGGCGGCGCGGCACTACTATGGCAGGAGTGCCAAAAACCTGAGCCGCGAACAACTGATGCAACTAATGGCGGTATTGACCAATCCGCTGGATTATACTCCACAGACCTATTACCGCTCTCCTTCAGCCAGTCAACGCTATCAGACCCTGCAGAGGTATCATTGATGGAATTGCGCGAAGAATTCCTCTATCATATCTGGGATGAGGGTCATTTGCGCAACGAACTGGTAACGGTGAGCGGTAAAGCCGTTAGAATTGTATATCCCGGTCAATATAACACCAATCGTGGACCGGACTTCTTTAATGCGGCTGTGATCATTGACGGTGAACACCTGACGGGTAGCGTTGAGATCCATCCCAATACGTATGACTGGATTGCCCATCATCACGAGGAAAACCCATATTACAATAAGGTGATCCTGCACGTCGTCTTTGAACATCGGGGCAGAGAATCCCATACGATCAGGGAAGACGGACAGCCGATCGAAATCCTGGAACTCAAGGATCAACTGGTCGAGGACATCAATAAACTCTTTGAACGGCACAAGACGTATCCGTTAAAAGGCCAATCTTCTTATTGTGATCTTTTGTCGCTGATCCCGAGCGATCATCTGCAATCGATCCTGCGGAAATATGGAGTTCAGCGTTTTGAGAACAAGGTGAAGCGGTTCAATACTTCTTTACTCAATTCCGACTTCGATCAGATATTGTATGAAGGGTTCTTGGAAGCCATGGGATATGACAAAAATAAATACAGCTTCATCACTATCGCACAAACACTGACCTGGAAAAAGCTGAAGGACTGGTATGAAGAAGGTATGGAACTGGATGATCTGATCAGTGTTATGACAGTTTCATCCGGGTTGCTGGCTGTTTCGTCAAATTACCTGCCTGCTCCGTTGGTGTCTGATATACAAAAACGCTATGAAATCCAGAACTATACAGCACAGAGGATTCATGCCCTCTGGCAAAAGTTTCGGATCCGTCCTGCCAATCATCCCATCTATCGCATGATCGTGATCTGCCATTTCCTCTACCGGATATTGGATAAGGGCTTTGTTTATCACTTGCTGCCCATATTCCAGGAGAGCATTGAATACAAGGACTTATTCGTCCGGTTCAAACGTCTGCTGGCTTTTTCCGGTACCTATCATGACTCTATGATTCCCCGCCTGGGTGACAACCATCTGCGGACGATTCTGATCAATATCGTACTGCCCATTGCGTTTCTTTACTTCCAGAAGACCGGAGATAGCGAAGGAACTCAGCAGATATTGAAGATCTATGAAAACCATCCTGCCCTGGCAGATAATTATGTGATCAATTTCATGAACAAATACCTGAGTCCCGGACAACAGAAACTTACTGCCGGATCGGCAATGATCCAGCAGGGACTAATCGAGCTCTACTTCCGGTTTTGTCAATATCACTACTGCGATGACTGCCGGCAGACCTTTGGCAGGTCCGATATTGAAGGTTAGAGTGAGTCCAAACAGTGGATCTAGGGGCAAAGCAAACTCAGTAAACCGGAAGAAGACCATCGATATGGTCACCCGGCTCTATGTGCATATCATTCAAAGCGGACATGAATTTACCGACCAGGAGATCTCCATCCTGTATTCTCTTTTACTCAATCTATTCCGCTATGTGGATGTTTCCTGGGAAATGTATGTCCGTGAGATTGTCGAGAGTTCCTATGATATTGATGAGGTTCTGGATTATCTCAATCACCATCTGAATCATTTGGACAAGGTGCAGATCATCCTTAGCTTGATTGTGATGGCGAAGAAGGAGCAGGACTATGATATCTCGGAAATCACGCATATCCTTGATCTGTGCCGTAGCTTCGGTCTGGATGGAGATGCCTTTATCCAGTTGATAAGTCATTTTGAAGAGAGGACTTTTACCCCGGTAGCGGTGCCATACGGTCAGAATATCAGTTCGGTCTTTGGCTCCATTTTTACCGACTATGTGCTCTTTGGCAGGGATAATAGCTGCCATGTCCGCTTCCGCCAAGTGCAGGTGAGTGGATTTGAGATGTTTCTCACTTCCGTGGACAACATGCTGTTCATCGGAACAGACAGTACATCAAAAGTGGAGATCAATTCCCGGCGATTACAAACCAATATTCTCTATCTTGTTCATGATACCGACCAACTGGCGATTGGTGGCGTCAGTTTTGACAGTTCAATCCTCCACAAGATCTTCGAGACACGTGAGATCAAGGACGAGATCGTTTTTACCAAGGCGGATTATGACTTCAATGTGTATATTGTGAACAACCGGTTTCACCTCTACCCGAGGATGGGTACGATCTATCAAAACGGCAGGAAATTGCGGCATAACCTCAATCATAAGTTGTGTTATGACGACCTGATGCAGATCAAGGGGTATGCTCAATTCCACCTGACTGATGTTATCCGAGAGCGGGGCAGTATCGAAGTATATAGCACCATCCCGGATGAGGCATTTATCACTTTTGACGACGGGATCTTCTCAATCAGCAAGCTCGAGACATCCAATACGATAGCCAAATTAGAGAAGGGCGAAAACGGTCTTGAAATCCACCCTCCTATGCGTGACTGGAGTATTTCCATCAATAATCAACCGGTGGACCGGATCAGACGTATCCAACTTAATACCGATATTATCAAGATCAATGACCGCTGTTTTCGTCTGAACGAATTCTGTGATCTGGTTGAGGTTCCCTTTGATATAGATAAACTTGACGTTGTCGATATCAAGCATTACTTTAACAATGGTCAGCTGGCTTTGGACAGTGTATCTTCCGAAATAAGGAGGGGGGAACTGATCAGTGTGAT
The DNA here is from genome assembly GCA_016875595.1 of Candidatus Cloacimonadota bacterium. Taxonomy (GTDB): domain Bacteria; phylum Cloacimonadota; class Cloacimonadia; order Cloacimonadales; family Cloacimonadaceae; genus VGPI01. The sequence goes on along the minus strand of VGPI01000134.1, from coordinate 37 downwards.
GGGACAAAGCAGATGTGGGAAATCCACTCTGATCAAG
>VGPI01000133.1 GCA_016875595.1 Candidatus Cloacimonadota bacterium | reverse complement strand
ATCAGGGCTACGCACAAAGATTGTTGGAACATGGTGATGCCTATCGCTGTTTCTGCTCGGCACAGACATTGGAAGACATGAGAGTCGGGCAAAAAGAACGCGGGGAATTTGCCAAATATGACCGCCGTTGCCTGCATCTAAATCAATCCGAGATCGCCGGGAAGCTCGCCGCCGGACAACCTTCTGTGATCCGGTTACGCATGCCGGATCAGCATCGGTTTGGCTTTGATGATATTATCCGGGGAACGGTGGAAATGGATTCCGCTCAATCCGATGACCAGGTCTTGATCAAGTCTGATGGCTTTCCCACCTATCATTTGGCAGCAGTGGTCGATGATCATGAAATGGAGATCACTCACGTCATCAGGGGTGAGGAATGGCTCTCCAGTACTCCGAAACACATCTGGCTCTACCAGTGCTTGGGCTGGACTACCCCCCGATGGGTTCACCTGCCGCTTATTCTCAATCCGGACCGGAGCAAGCTCAGCAAACGGATGAATGACGTCTCTGTGGAGAGTTACCTCCAGCGTGGATATCTGAAGGAAGCCCTGATCAATTTCGTGGCTTTACTGGGCTGGCATGGCGCTGATGATCGTGAGCTATATACTCTGCATGAACTGATCGAAGCATTCTCTCTCGACCGGGTCAACAAATCCGGTGCGGTCTTTGCTCTGACCAAGCTGGACTGGATGAATGGCCAGTATATCCGCAGCACTGACCTGACCGAACTATGTTCTTTGTGTCAGAGCAGTTTTACCGAAAGATGCATGGATGTTTCTGATCAGGATAAATATCGGCGAGTGGTGGATCTGGCACGGAAATACGCCACGCTGCTACCGGAGATAGCTGCCTACGCGGAGATATACTATCACACCAAATCCATAACAGATGCAGAGATGGAGTTACTCAGGACTGAATCCGCTCAGGTGGTGATTGCCACTCTATATCACTTGCTTCAGTCACTTCCCAGGTGGGAGATCCCGGGATTTGCGCCGGTGATCGACCAGGTGATCTCCACAACCGGGATCAAAGGTAAAATCTTCTATTTCCCGATCCGCATCGCATTGATCAGCCAGAGTTCGGGACCGGATCTTCCCTTGATCCTGAATGCTATGGGCAGAGAAGAAACACTGCAGCGTTTACGCAATGCCTTGACCTGATCTCCGCTTAAAAAATCGCGATATTGTTTAGGGGTTTGGGTGCGGTAGCAGGACTGATCCCTTCTGCTGTGATATAGCCAATAACCGGATTCCCGACCGGTTTTCCATCTTCCGATTCGCGATAGAACTCCACGGGTATCCGCATGGGTTTGTCATTAACGACCGTCAGATCATTACCCGCTCCATCTTTCTCAAATGGGGACTGATAAAGCCAGCCGATCCCAATGGCAGCGATCCCATGTTCTTCGGTAACATTCTTTCGTTTGGAACCGATCGCCAGACGCTGTTCCCTGGATACGTTGGGAGAATTCATACTGGAAGTAACGCTGCCCAGACGCTTTCCATCCAGATAAACACCTCTGCCGCTCACGATCCCTTCCGTGATCAGGAATACCATTTGTTTAGGACTGTTCAGGTCATCGAGAATAGCCTTCTTGCCAACGAAGTATTCTTTGTCCAGATCGACCGCAGCGGCAAAAAGCGGGGCATTGACCGGCGTATGCTCCGGGTCGTACTCATGACCCATCAAAGGCAAGCCATAAGCACCGGCAGACAGACGATTTTCATCTCTGCCGCCCAGACCGACCAATAAGCCCCCCAGATCCAATGCCTTGCCGACAATCAGCTTAAAATCCTTATCCGCATTTGGAATCGGAATATAGATCTCCCAGCCCCAGCGATTGGTATAACCGGTGCGACTTATGAGGTAATGACCATCCTCATGGTCAAACTCATTAAACGTAAAGTAATTCATGTTCTTGTCCGCCTGATACCGATTTTTCAGTACATTACCACCATAGATGGATCTGATCAGTTTCATGGAGAGCGGTCCCTGCACATCTACTTTGACATATTGATCGGAAACATCTACTGCGCAGACCTCTTCGCCACTCTGGATACAACTCATGATCCGGTCGATATCAGCGATTAAATACAATTGTTTGCCTTCCACCAGCGCTTTATCCGTTATATCGTGTCCGGCATTAACAACCACGATAAACTCATCGGAGGCGATCATCATGGCGATCATGTCATCCTGGACGCCACCCTTCTCATTCAACAACAAACTGTACTTACACTGCCCGATCTTCATTTCAGCGATATTGGCAGTAAGAGTTCGATTGAGCAGCGCAGCAGCATCTTTACCCTGGAAGCGGATCTGCGCCATATGGTCTATGTTGTAAACGGCAACTCTGTTAATGGCAACTGCCTCTTGCAGTACTGAAGTGCCATAATTGACTGCCATGTCATATTCCCCAAAATTACTGCGCTTGATCGCTGGATCCGATATTCCCAGCTTATCACTGAGCATATCCAGATACCAACTTTCTTCGATATCAAACAGATAGGTCTGACGGGGGCTGGGTGGAAACTCAAAACCGTGCTTTTTCATCTTGCTACTCCCTATGGATGAATGATTGATAGAGACACTTTTCCGAGTATTTCAAATCTGTCAAAGGGAAAACTGCCTTTCCGGCGATAATGGCAACACCTCAGGTAAGATTGTTTGATTCTTCCCAGGATGTTTTCTTCACTTTTCACTCACCTTTCTCTCGAGATGGCTTCGAGTCTCGAGGCGATCTCGAGGCGAACCTGACTGAAAAGCGGAAGATGGAATAAGCGGAAGGTAGAAGATCCACTTTCTCCATACCCCTACAGGCAATACTGGTAATGGGATGTTAGTAATGATTGTAAGGTGAGGTCACTACTTACTTTTGATCTTATCCTGGATCTCTTTTAAGATCAATTCCAATTCTTTCTTGGCTTGAGCCCAGTCGCTGAAATGGTAATTTTTAGTTACTTGAATGGATTGCCCATTCTTCATTCGAATCGAAAAACCGATTAAACACTGACTGATCTTGTGAGGATCAGGCCCCAGATCCCTGATTGAACTAAGCTCCGCTACTTTGTTCAAGTCGATTATCTGGCCATCAGGCAATGTAAATTGCATTTTAACACCTCACTTAACATCGTGCGCTCCTTATATGAGTACACTGACATTCAGACAAGAGTAAAATCGAGAAAGAACCAACTTGACGTTGATTCTTTTCCACGCATTGTTAGTTATGGTTATTCAGTATGCTTTAATGGTGTCTTGATCCAGTTTGATTTATATACCCGATCAAAGCCACGACTTTATAGAATCTAAGTCCAGAGGCAACCGCATCCTCGCAGGATGTGTCTTCAGTGGTTATTAACAAGCTCTGTTGGTTCATTACAAAATCTGGAGTGGCACCGGCATATACCTGGTAAGCCCAGACGGTAATGGCATTCCCCTCAGTATCCAGAACCACCGGATCCCAGGACAGATAATATGAATCACCCTCGCTTGCCACATGAAGATTTTGCGGGTTCAGTGGCTTAACATCCACCCCGGAATAGGGATAGATGAAATGGATCTTATCGGTGGGCTTACTTTCCCAATTATCGATATACAAAGTACAGATCCGATAATCATAAGCACCGCTGGTACTCAAGTCCAGGTCAACGCTGTTGTTTGGCGTAATGGTAGCCATTTGCCAGTTGGACGTACCGATCTTACGATATACCTTATAGCCGATCATACTTGGCTCGGAGAGTGGATTCCAGCGTAGGTTGATCGAGTTGTCCGATATTGCCCAGGTCAGTCCATCGGGATTCTGCATTTTGGTCATGCTGATGTTGCTGGTGTAAGTGTTCTGACTTAGTACATTCAGATTTGAGACACTGGATCTGTAATCGTCATACAAGCCCCTGATCTCATAAGTTCCGGATGGGATAATGACCTCATAGGTCCCGTTGATCGCTGGTTTGACCATGTAACTCCCTACTTTGACCAATGGGCTGATTGACGGCTGAGATGGACTGACACTCACAAGTCCGGAGATCTTGGCAAGATCATCAGTGAGACCTGTTGCCTGAGTCACTTGGACATCATCGATGAACCAGCCATTGTAGGCAACAGTATAGTCGGATTTCAAATGCCACCGGAATCTTACTGTTTGATTTGCATAAGCGCTTAGATTAAATATTGCTTCCTGCCAGGTTGTAACTTGCCCGGTATAACCAGGTTGGTATCCCAAAGCATCGATACTCTGGTGTGGATATCCACCCTGCGGGGTCAGTAACGACCAGGTGTTGCCATTATCATTGGAAATTTGAACCTGCCCGCCATCATATCTATATTCAATATAATAACGGTGTCGGAATTTAAGTTGCGGCTGACTTCCAACGGCGATGGAGGGTGAAATCAGTTGATAGGTGGCATTGTGAGCATAATTGGCATTCAATACCGTTCCCCAGACCCTACTTCCACTATAGGCACCGGCATAAGTGGAAGTACCCCATTCCCAACCGGGGCTGGGATTGTTACTCACAGTGAACCCACCATTATTTGCCTCAAAATCCCAGGCATAATTCACCAGTCCGACGGTGAGATTATACTGACTGCTGTGCGGTTCGGAATTGCTTGAAGTGATGTTGACCGTAACCGGGATCGTTGTTCCAGCCGGCGTGGATGAGGAAACGACCACTTGCGTAACGGCTTGGAAGATGGTCTTGCCGGAGACTTCTCCACAATTGATCGTGGCAATGGTAAATGATATATACGGACTGGATTCTGAGAGCGTGAGGACGACATTTTCTGCCGTGAGAAGGGACTCGTTGTAAATGTTGACCTGCATCTTTCCCGTTTCACCCGGATCGATCAGGCCATTATTGTTCAAGGCGAAATCGTCATAAGACCAGGAATGGAAGACCAGCGCTGCCTTCTGAACTTTCAGGGTAAAAGTACGTGTCCAGGTCGTTCTTCCGGAGGTAATGGCCAGGATGAAGTTGATCGTGCGGTTGTTCGGACAGGAAGCAGATATGACCATGCTATAAAAACCCGATCCAAACGCAGAATCCAGACCATTGATCGTACCAAAGTTTGCTGTATTGTTGGATATGGTTACATAGGGATCACTGGTGGACAGAATAGCGCTTACGTTGTGGGCGTTGTTCAGTCCGTTATTGGAAAGACAGATGGATAGATTGGCGCTTTCTCCAGGCTCAAGCAATTGATTGTCATTGTCATCATTAACATATACATAATCGACATGGATACTTGCAGTTGCCTGGATTACTGGCACGGTCGTGATATAGATCGCTCTTTGATGCCCCAGTGGGGATGCTGCGGTGGGATATGTATTATTGAAAGTATATTCCAAGCCGATGGTTTGATCATGGTTCTGGATGCCAATGGTACAATAATTGCCATGTTTGTTACCGCTGGAAACATTGACATTGTTGAATGTCTTGTATTGGATCTTGATCGGTCCATCGCCCGTTGTTGTGGCATAATATGCCGGATCGTATAATATGATCTGGAAAGTGATGATGGAAGTACCGTTAAATCCGCTACGCATCTGATTCCATTGTACGATCACAGAGTTATCTCCCCGGTTATGCCACCAGTAGATCCCGCTTCCAGTTCCGATGGCAAGGTCATCCCAAAAGCCGGCAATCATGGGGCTGGGTCCCATTGCCCCCGGTAAACGGAAATTACGGAACTCGGCATTGGAAGTAACTCCCAAGGCTATAAAACCGTTGGAGCAAACCGTGATTTGCGAGTAATTCTGACCGTAGAGCCGGAAGTTGAATGGCAGATCAACAACCGCCAGAGATACGGACCCTACCTGATCACCTTCATCATTACTATTGTAGTAATCATTGATAGCGCTCAAATGGATGCCTCTGCCATTTTCATCCGGAGCAATACCGATCCAATTATAGGTCGGTCAGG
>VGPI01000132.1 GCA_016875595.1 Candidatus Cloacimonadota bacterium | reverse complement strand
CTACACCCTGACCTTCGAGACGGTTTCTGGTTTTCATCAAAGGATCAGCATGGCGTCACCGTAACTGAAAAAGCGGTATCGCTCTTCAGTAGCGGTCTGGTATGCTCTTCGGATGAGGTCATATCCGGCAAAAGCAGAAATCAGCATGAGCAGGGTTGAACGGGGCAAATGAAAATTGGTGATCAGGGCATCCACGATCTGAAACCGCTTGCCGGGATAGATGAAAAGATCTGTCCACCCTGATCCGGATTTAAGTTCACCTTCCGAAGCAAAGCTCTCCAGGGTTCGAACCGAGGTCGTTCCTACTGCAATGATCCTTCTGCCCTCGCTTTTGGCTCGGTTAATGAGATCAGCGCATTCGGCACTTATCGAGCAGAATTCTGTGTGCATCTTGTGATCCGTAATACGGTCCACCTTTACCGGTTTGAAAGTGCCTGGACCGACGTGCAAAACAACTTTGCAGATCTCGATACCATTTGATTTGAGGATCGCCAGGATCTCGTCGGTAAAATGAAAGCCCGCCGTAGGAGCAGCAATGGATCCGGTCTCTTTGGCATAGACCGTCTGATAGGAGTTATGGTCTCGTTCCTCATCATTGCGTTTGATATAGGGCGGGAGTGGAACGTGTCCTTTACGGTGAATCATATCCCAGAAATCGATTCCGCTGTAAAACTCGATCTCTCTAAAACCATCATGATCTGGGAGCGAGACCTGACCCTGGAAGCCATCCCCAAAGTCGATCACCTGTTGTTTGAGCCGTCCTCCCACCATGCATTTCCAAAGGTGGGGACGGATCTCATACATTAACAATACCTCTATCGGATTCCCATTGTGCTTTTTACCAAACAATCGGGCGGGAAAAACCTTGGAAGTATTCAGGACGAGAACGTCTCCACCATTCAGTAAGCCACGGATATCGTAAAATCTGTGATGTTTGATACTTTGATCCTGACGGCTGATCACCATCAAGCGGGATGTAACCCGATCATATAGAGGATATTGAGCTATGAGTGATTCATCAAGATCATAGTCATAGCTGGATATGTGAGTGAGGTCAGGCATTAATTCCTAATTTACTATCTTGTACGGAACATGAACTGCTGATTTAAGCGTGCCGACGAAAGAACCGAAACTAACCTTACTATCAAGTTTGACCGGGATTTTATGCGAGTCGTTGGTGACCCAGATGAGTATCCTGCCGGTCTGTTTGAATACCGCTTCGCCCCTGAGTTTGGGTTCGATCACCAGGCACTCACGCTCACCAAAAATGGTCTTTATGGTTTCTTTGCGGTGCACCATGACCTCAGTATCAACTGATCTCCCGTCTACGGTGATATTAATATAAACGGATTTACCTGGGATAAGCTGTTTTGTTCTGACTAAATAGAATGCACTTAGTACATCCTGCGTTCCAGCTGGGATGCTCATTTCTGTGTTGTTATAGCGGTTGCGGGAAAAGCTCCATTTTTGATAGGTCGTTTGTTTCCGATCGTGGTCATAGAGGTGGATGCGGTGTTGGCGGTATTTGCCCTCTTGCAGGTTTTTAGAAAACTTGTAGGGGATCAGTTTCTCCTGATCCCACCATGATTCCACCTTGTCTCTCACCTTGAAGAACACATCAAAGAACGAATATGTGCGAGTAGTGATGATGAGGTGCCAGACCGGCTTACCCTGGAAATATGATGATTTCACTTCCATGGTTGCTTCGGCTGCACTCACAATACCATACTTGATATCAAAGGTAAGTTTCTCTCCATTTTGAAATGGCATCTGAGCCGGTAAAAGGGTGATCCAAAAGTTCACCCACACAAGCAGTAGAACCACGATCTTCATAATAAACCTCCATTTACAAATACTTCTTGTCCATTAAGCCCCGATATTGTTTCACTGGTCAGAAGCAATACTGTTTCATAGATCTCGTTGATACTGACCAATTTACCCGTAGGAACGGAATTAAGATAGTGATTGAAATATTCCTTCCGGAAATCCAAGGATAGTCCCCAGAATTCCGAATCCAGATCGGTCTCAACCGGTCCCGGTGAGATTGCATTGACCAGTACATTGTCCTTGCCATGCTCTTTGGCAATGGTCTTGACCAGATTGATCGTGGCTGATTTGGCAGCAGCATAAGCAGAACCCTTTACCAAACCTGTTCGGGTGACGTCTGAGCCAAAAATCACTATTCTGCCAAATCCATTAATTGTCATGAAGGGCAAAAGAGTGTGTAATAAATTAAAGGTAAAATCGACGTTGCTCTGAAAGATATGTTTCCAGGCAAGTGGATCACTATCCTGCAACAATCTGGCGTCGTAACTGCGGGTAGTGGCTGTGTGGATCAATGTATCGGGATATGCTTTCCATTGGTCAAACACCTGATGGACTGCGCTCTTTACCTCTGCCAGATTCGATAGATCACATGATACCGATAAAACCCGTGAATCACTTGTTAGATCATGAATTCGGGAGGTCTTATCATGATAAAACAGAACTAAACGATGATCTGTAGCAGTGATCAGACTTCGGGCTATTTGGCTTCCGATCTGGCTGTTTGCGCCAGTTACAAGGATTATTCGATCTCTCATAAGGACAGAATAATGCTTAGTATCTGATGTGCCACATCCAGTTTATCGCCCTTGATCGGAATGCTCTCCTTGGTTGTGATGGCAAGAACTTCGGTAGCATCGGCACCGGCGACCTGCAGATCATTGGCTATGATCATGTCCAGCCCTTTCCGGGTCAGTTTATCTCTGGCATTGGCTGCGTGATCATTGGTCTCGGCTGCAAAGCCGATAAACTTCTGTCTCTTTGTCTTATGCTTGGTTGCTTCCGTCAGGATATCCGGCGTTGGGACAAGGTCAATGGTTAAATCCTTTCCTTTCTTTATCTTCTGCTTCTTTGGCTGGGCGGGACGATAATCCGAGACTGCAGCACACATGATCAGCCAGTCATGGTTCTTCAATTCCGCTTGTACCGCTTTGTGCATGATATCCACGGTCTCGGCTTTGAGCACTTTATCAAGATAGTAGGGAATGGATTGTGTGACATGAGCATGGATCAAAGTGACCCCGGCACCTCTTAACTTAGCCGCTCTTGCCAATGCCAGCCCTGTTTTTCCCGACGAGCGGTTAGTGATCATCCGCATGGGATCGATGGCTTCTACTGTGGCGCCGGCAGTTATCAGTATCCTGAAACCCGTCAGATCCAGAGTATGCTCCAGATAGGTCTCAATGGCACGGATAACCTCATCATTGGGAGGATATTTACCCTTGCCTTCATAACCACAGGCAAGCATACCCGTCATGGGTTCGAGGATATGATGTCCCCGAACCCTGAGGGCATTGATGTTATCCTGAGTAGCTGGATGTGAATACATATTTACGTTCATGGCAGGAACCCAAAGAATCGGCTTTGTATGAGCCAGAAGCATCGACGACATCAAGTCATCGGCAATACCGTGCACCGCTTTTGCCATAACATTCGCCGTGGCAGGTGCTACCACCACCAGATCTGCCCAATCCGCAAGAGAGATATGAGGTATGGGATCGGCATCCGTGAACATCTCGGTATGCACGCTTTCGGAGGTGATGGCGGCAAAGTTCAACGGGGTAACAAATTGCCTGGCATTAGCGGTCAATACAGTCTTGACCTTTGCTCCGGCTTTATGTAAGCGGCTGGCAAGATCGATTGCCTTATAGGCAGCGATCCCTCCGGTCACACATAGCAGTATTTTTTGGTCTTTGAGCATCCTGTTATCCTTTATTCAGTTAGGTGTATCGCTTTTATCTGGTAGAATCGGGTCTGCACATTGGTTCTGAGTGGTTCCGACCAAGATACCCCATTGCATGTTCCGATCAATGCGAATTCACCATCCGGTGTATCACACGCATAAATCTCGTAAAACGTGGCATGTGGAATAGGGGTCCAGGACAGAGAAGCAGTGTCATTTGTGAAATTCAATATTGGTTCTGGTGGTGGCATATATCCTACCTGGGTTACAAGCACTTTGAACGGATCGTCTTTTCCGCATAACGGTACTGTCCTTTGACGGAGAGAAGTATCCTGGGCGTTGATCATGTAATATAGAGTCTGTCCCAGATCGGGAGTGGGTATTGACGCTGCCCATAAAATACCACTGGTATTTGTCATTTGCGTGTGCGTCCAAGGATCTGTTGGGTTATGACGCCAAGCGACATAGACATCGCCAGGAATGAGCGCATTATGATTGGTGATCATAGTTTCGATTTCGACAGTGATTCCGGAAGCGATATTCTGGGGGGGTATATGGTGGATATGGATCATTTGTTGGTCAGGTATCGCATTGATCCGGCAGTGTATGGCATCGGTGGAAGCCCAGGCATTTGTTCCCGCAAGAAATCCAATTACGGAGTATCCCGGCATGGCGTTCTGAAATGCTGTGATAGCCGCTGCATCATTGGCGTTATTCATCAGAGGCACAAAGATCTTCTTGTTCAGAATGTAGGCATTGGAGTAGGGTTCATTATTTGGTGTATTGACCCGGAAGATCTGATAGGGAGTTCCCCAGCTACTGGTCTTGGACTGGAAGCTTGTCACGACCGCTTCAATCTGGCCATACTGAGAATGAGAAGGTGGTACAGAACGGATCATGACCTTATCCACATCAAGTATCTTTGCCCAGCAGTCAATATGATTGATATAAGTACCATTGGGATCGTTGTAAAGCTGATACTCTGTCACTCCCAGATAGTTTTGCATGATCATATTGACCTGGCTCTGAGTCAGGGAGGGATTCTCGGTCAGTACCAGATTGGTGGACATTGCCTTGCCTTCGCCATCGGTCATGATATTACCACCGGAGTGGATTATGCCTGATTGATAGATGCCAATACCCAGATTGTTGGCAACGGCGGCAGGAATGGCATCATCAGTAGGTCTCGGACGATTATATGCGAAATCCACTACCTTCATCTCGTTATTACCGTCCATAATGAACCACGGACCATAATCCCTGATCCAGTATGAATCGGAAGCAGCGATGATCCAGCGGCAATTAGCGATATTGACGTTATTGGACACATAGTTGTTGTAAGCAGTCGTTTGATTGGCACTTGAGACCACTGTATAAAGTAGGTTGTCCGCTGCCAGCTCTCTGACGATGGTATAAGGTATCCCCAAAGGATAACGGATTAGCGCTGCCGCCATCGGTTCAAATTCAGCAACATAGCGTGGCTGATTGGGAAATGGATTGAACACCGTCATAGAGATATTGACATTCACATTTGGATTGTTGGTTGCATTTGAGGTTATGGTAAGTGTCTGGTTATAAACGCCATCACTTAATCCATCAGAAGTGAGGGATAGTGAGATATTTTGGTTTTGACCGGCTGTGATGTTGCCACTACTTGTATTTACCGTCACCCAGCTATTCATTCCACCAATCTGCCAGTTGAGAGTGGCAGTTCCGGTATTCGAGATTGTCACTGTTCTCTGCACGGATTGATCAGGAACCAAAGTTTCATTAATAGTGGTTGGATTGACAGCAATAGCAGGATCATTACCAACAACAGGTGCAAACACCATTCTGATCTGTGGTTTAGTATTCAAGACAGCTCCACCGGTGAAGTTAGTCGTTTGATCAACGCTATCACTCTGCCAATGACGATATCCATTGGTGGCTGTATAGACGCGGCATTGGCCGGTTGAGCTGTAATTGGGGTTGACGATACCAAAGGCAAAATCTACCACGATATTATCCGTACCATTCCAGAGGAAGGGCGTGTTAAGAGTCAGCATATTCCAGTTTCCGGCCGGAGGCAAGTAACCCGTATTATTGTAAACCGTGCTCATTCCGGTTGCTGTGTGAATTATTGACACATCGGTAGCCGTGGTATGCTTCATGCGGATGACGTAATTAGGCATGGCATAAGCTGGGGACTGCGTCACATAGAAACC
>VGPI01000131.1 GCA_016875595.1 Candidatus Cloacimonadota bacterium | reverse complement strand
GATTTTGCCCGTCAAATTCCATTGCTTCCAGCCAGTAATAATAGGTTGCGGACTCATAGATCTCTTTATCCACATATACATACACCTGTTGATGGGAGGTATTGGCCGCCTGGATATATGTGTCCAACTTGCTGGCAAGAGCGAATTCATTTATTGTGTGACGATAGATATAATATCCTGCGCAGTTAGATTCAAATTGGGTCGTCCACTGAACAGCCACATGGTTATCGGCGTTGATAATGGCAGAGAAACTGGAAAGAACGACCGGGAGAGGGTTATCCACATCACCCAGGATAACTGGAAGAGTCTTGTCTTTGGAGGAAGATATGTTACTAAAGGTAATCTTGCCTCCGACGTTTTGCACTAAATGCCATGAGGAATTGCTGTGATAAGCGCCCCAAGGCTCGGCAGTAGCGATCTCGAAGGTCCATGGACCACTTCCGATCAATTCAAAGATGTAACTTGTGGTGAGGATGAAATTAATATCGTCATACGGCGGAATTGAGCCTGATCCAGCGTTGGCGTTTTCATCGGTAAAATGAATGATATCATCACCCTCTGCCACCGGTATTCCTTCCGGGTAATCAAAAATGGGTTTCTCAGTGATTGTAACATCATTTACGGCAGCTTTGCTGGAATCAAAGGTATAGGGATAGGATATGGTTCTTATTCCAGCATTGGTTGTGACATCGGAACTGGCGATCCAGATCCAGGCGCTGCCGTTATGCCGGTAGATCGCTGCCCCGTCATCGAAGACGTTTCCATTGTCATCGCTGCTGGGCCAGGATAGATCGATGGTAAGCGTGCCAGATGCAATGCCGTCGATATTCCAGGTGTGATCAATGCTTTCACCGGAGCCAATGGACTGGGAGTCGGTATTAAGGGTGACGGTCAAGGAAGACAGGGTATTTGTACCGGTAATGGTAAAATCTCTGGCATCCATCGTCAGTACTTCGTCATTGAGGACTAAGACACCGGTGCTCGCGGTTAAGTCATTCACCAGGGTCAGTGAATTGCCGGTTCCGATCGTGTAATTACCGGTCAGATTTAGATCCCCGTTGATGGTCAGGTTTGACGCAGATTGACTTGGGGTGATATCGATGATCCTCACATTGTCAAGATAGCAGTTAAGACCATACTGACTGGTAAATAAAAACCCAACGTATAAGTTACTTTGATTCTCAGCTCCGCGGGGTAAGAGACAACTAATGGTCGTCCAGGCAGGAGTTGCTGTGGAATACCTGCTGTAAACTAAAGAATTGATCCAGTTCGTTCCATCCAACGACCACACCACAGTTACGTTATCAGGATCCGTGTAAGTGCCGCTCAAATACCATGCGAAGCGGACAACTATGTTCTTCTTACCGGATGTGGATACCGGGGAGGTCATATACAGCCTTGCCTGATCCCCGTCATCACAGTCGTAAGAATTGAATTTGACAAAATGGGTTCCTTCCTGAGGCGAGGCAGTGGGATTGGCGCCGGACGTTATATAGGATATCTCAGGCGTACCTGTGGTGCCGCCATCGGTCACAACTGCTCTTGCCCAGCCGGTGGGATCATCGGTTGAATTGAATCCTTGACTGTAGATAGTTGCTTCTGCCCCGGGAGTAAGAGCAGGACCCTGGGTCACACCTCCCGAATTGGTAGTTAGAACATTCAACACGCCTGATCCGGATGGTATTTCAAAGCCGGTCGTAACCGCAGATGCTCCGGAATACTCAATATCGACCGTTCCGGAAAAAGTTGGGGTCGCTTGTAGTTCACCGGAGCTGTTTCGGCTAATTGTAGCGCCATTGGCCAAAGTTAGATAGGACGCATTAAACAAACGTTCCTTCAGTAAGTATAACTTACTGTGAACGGTAACATTTCCGGTCATTGATTGAGATGAATCACTATTGATGGTCAATTCATTCAATCCGTTAACGACTGCCGGGAGGATGGTTGGCTGAAGTCCCGAATAGGTCATATTTGACGTTGTTCCACCGGTTAAAGTTCCAGTCCCGACACCGATTGTTCCGTTCATGGTTAAGGTGTTGCTTCCAATACTCAGATTTCCGGAAGAAAGATTCAATCCGGTTGTGTAGATCCAGGGGACGGTAATGTCACCCGACATTGATACCGTAACTCCTGTCCCGGTGACGATCAGTAGATATGCCACAACTCCATCAGTTGGAACCTCATAGGATGTAGAGTAACTCGCCGATGCGGGTGCATACAATAGCTGCAAACCGCCGGTACCATAGTTAAACGTAGGACTCTCGTCGAACTGACCTCTGGGATAGGATGCATTGACAGCTATCTGAACGACGGCGGCGGTCGTTCCGCCATTTCCCAGAGTGATTTGTTCGGCGTTGGAAAGAGTCCCGTAAAAGAGATTGATCCGAAAACACACTACCTGGTTACTCCCAGCCATGGTTACTCCACCAGAGTTTGCCAAAGTCATCATATTTAACGGTGCTGACACAGTACCATTATTGGTGAATACCCTGGCAACAGTTCCAGCAAAATACAAGCGAGTAAAGTTGGCTGTAGCAGTCACAACTCCAGTAGAATTCACAGTGAGATTGCCAGACAAGGTGAGTGAGGTGGTGGTTGTAGATGTTCCCGCTGTCTGAGTAATTGTCCCGTTAACAATCGCTCCTCCAACTCCAACGGTAACTGATCTGGTTGAATTGATCGTTAAGGTGAAACCCGAATTAACCGTCAAGCTGAGGCAAGACGCTGCTGCGGCAACCGCCATGTTCGTATTGATTATCACATCATCAGCTGAGGTTGGAACTCCACTTGGAGACCAATGAGTAGAAGTTCCCCAAGTTGATCCAATACTGGTCTTAGTAACTCGGGTCTGGTTTGTCTGGGGTCTGGAATAATCGGTATAATCAGGGTTTACGGATAATCCATTATCATGAGCAATGGATTCAATTTCCGCCAGATCGGAACGTACCATTGAAGCTCCGGGTTTATCAGTGAATTGGGCATTTAGCATACCCAGAGTCGAAAAAAAAACCACGATGACAAGGCATGCGAAGCGTATCTTCGTCCTCATTGTAACCTCCTTAAGTGCACATTACTGCTCTGTTTTATTTCTTTCATTAATGTTCTTACAGTCATGCTGTATTACTATTCACAGACGGCATTAATCTGTCAAGGAAAAAATCTCATTAACCCATAGATTTTATACCTGGGGTTAACGATATGAAGATAAGTATCGATAATTACGTAATGCGATAACATTTTATGGAATAACTGATCAGGTTTTGATGCGATTGATTGCTGATTTGAATTGGGTTGGGGGCTTGGGCTCAGATCTCTTTTGTGCCTTTGGTGGAGAAGGCATTTACATCCAGAGTGGAGAATTTTCCATTCCGGTATTTGGTCACTGCGGCGGCGGCAACCATGGCGGCATTATCGAGGCAGAGTTTGACCGGGGGGCAATAAACTCTGATCCCATGCTTGCCGGCGGCCGCTGGCATCCATTGCCGAAGAAGGGAGTTGGCGGCAACTCCACCGGCAAGCAGGATGGTGGGAATGTGGTGGTTCTTGCACCATCTTACGGTCTTATTGACCAAGGGTTCAATGATGGCTGTCTGGATGGAGGCAGCGAGGTCGTTGATATGCGAGCGGATATAGTTTTCATCCTGATTGGCAAGGTGGGTCTTGATGGCGGTCTTGAGTCCGCTGAAGCTGAAATTGTGGTCATCCTTGCGATTCAAAGCACGGGGCAGAGCGAGGAATGAGCTGTTTCCGGATTGGGCGAGTTGATCGATCACCGGACCTCCCGGAAAGGGCAAGCCCAATAGTTTGGCGGCTTTGTCAAAGGTCTCGCCGGCGGCATCATCAAGGGTCTTGCCGATCACCTGAAATTCCGTTCCACGGTTGAAACAGACCAGTTCCGTATGACCCCCCGAAACGACCAGAGCGGCATAAGGCGGTTTGAGATCGGGATTGCCGATGTAATTGGCAAAAATATGAGCCAGCAAATGATTGACCGTGATCAGTGGAATGTTCATGCTCCAAGCCAGACCCTTGGCAAAAGAGAGCCCGACGATCAAAGAGCCGATCAGTCCGGGATTGATGGAGACGGCGATGGCAGCGATCCGGGCGGGATCAACCGCCGTTGTTTGAATGGCGGTCTCGGTCAGGTAGAGGATATTTTTCAGGTGCAGCCTGGAAGCAAGCTCGGGGAGGATACCGCCAAAATCGTTATGGGAGACCTGTGATGAGATGATATTGGACAAGATATGGTATTGGGTGTCCAGAATAGCCACGGAAGTATCGTCACAGGATGATTCAAACGCCAGGATGAGGTCTTCAGTTGGTTTCATTAATAAAGACCCGGGCTGGAGTGACATCAATCAATCTAACTTTGTCAGGTATTTCCACCACCACCTCATGGTATCCGCTTTGATCCGCTTCGGGGAGCACCCGGGCACGAAAATCAGTCGCATTAAGAGTCTGGATCACTTCTTTGACTCCTTCGATCTTAATACTGACTCGATTGGGCGTTACCTGACGACCGCTATCCAAGCGCAAGGGGATATTGGCAAAGATTCGCTGCTGGATGTCTTCATCGAGCATCTCGATGGTGATGGATGATTCCAGGATCGATACATTGGCTGCGGGTGGTTCCAATTCAATG
The DNA here is from genome assembly GCA_016875595.1 of Candidatus Cloacimonadota bacterium. GTDB lineage: Bacteria > Cloacimonadota > Cloacimonadia > Cloacimonadales > Cloacimonadaceae > VGPI01. The sequence goes on along the minus strand of VGPI01000131.1, from coordinate 1,310 downwards.
ATCACGGATGCCTGATTCAGCATGGTAGGAGAGAGAGCTTGGGTGCGCACCTGTTTGATCTGATCCAGTATTTTACGTGGTCCATGGATGCTTACGGTCTCAGGTTGATACCGGTAACGGCCTGATTGATAAATGTTGCGGGCTGCGGTGGAATTGAAGATCAGTTCAACGGGAACGGTCTTGTGGTCATAGACATCGGTTTGGACCAGGATCTTCTCATCGTATGCAGGTTTAAGAATTTCTACGTCGAGATTTTCCGGAAGGTTGATCTGGTAATTGGTGATGGGTATCTGGATTGCTCCAGCGCGGATGTTTCCGGCGTCGATATCGACATTGACCTGTTTAATGATGAGGCGGATCAAGTCTATCCCTTTGCCCCGGATGAAAAATGGAATAGACTTGGGGATGTTATTTAAGGCAACGTGCGCGGGAAGATTGGTCAGATTGACCGGCAGGTGGATCGTGGTTTTGTGTTCCGAGACCAGAACGGATTGCAGCCAGATAAAGAGGGCAATCAACAGGGAAAAGATCTTGAGCCCGATGTTGTGTCTGATCATTGCTCGTGATTGAAATCTGGGGTCTCTATGTTCATCAGCTTCATCTTCTTATACAGGGTAGTTCGTTCCAAGCCAATGGAACGTGAGGTCTGGCTGACATTCCAATTGTGACGGCTGAGATGGAAGATCAGGTAGTCGCGCTCATAATCATACATGCTGTCACGGATCCTGCCCTGCATAAAATACTTGTTCATGGTGAGAGAGCTCTCGTCCTGATATTTATAGATCTTGTTGTTCAGATGTTTGATGATAACATCGTTGTTGATCTCTTTCTCGCTGATCATGATGAACTTGCAGAAGTTCTTCAATTCCCTGATGTTGCCAGGCCAGGAGTAGGAGAGCAGGATGTCTCTGAGTTCGGAGAGGTTGGAGTGGTCGCTAAAGCCGTATTTCTCCGAATAATTGGTAATGAAATAACTGATCAACAGGATAATGTCATTGCCCCGCTCTCTCAGCGGTGGAAGCTCCACGATATTGCCTTCGATCCGGTAAAACAGGTCTTTGCGGAAGGTCTGCGGGCTGGACAGATCGGAGATCGGAGCATTGCTGGCAAAGATCAGCCGGGTATTGACCTTCTTCAAAGATCCACCAACCACTTGGATCTCCTTATTCTCAATGGAGCGGAGGATCTTGGACTGGGCGGGCATGGAGAGATTGGTCACTTCGTCCAGGAAGAGGATGCCTTCGCTGCACTCCTCAAAGAAACCGATCTTATATTTGTCGGCACTGGTGCATGCGCCTTTGGTATGTCCA
>VGPI01000130.1 GCA_016875595.1 Candidatus Cloacimonadota bacterium | reverse complement strand
GAATAAAACCGGCATCTGCGTCGAATATAAAAGCACCGAGATCGCGGCTGCGATCAAGAAGCTCCTGCGCCTGCCCCCGGCAGCATTGAAGTCAATGGGGCAAAACAGCAAACGACTGGTGGAAGAGAAGTACAACTGGGAAATGCTGGAACCGCTGCTGCTGGAGAGCATATCCTCCCTGATCCCGCCACCTCCCGACCCTTCCGGCGATCAATGAAGGGGCGCATCCTCTACTTTTCCTATTTTTATCCGCCTCTGGCTGGTCCGGCAGTGTTGTGTAACCTCAAGACCGTCAAGTATCTAACCTTCGCCGGATGGGAGGTCGATGTCGTCACCATCTCCGATATCCAGTACCTGCTGAAGGAAAAGACCCTGCTCTCCGAGACCCGGCAGAATTCGATCATCCGCACCTCCAGCATCGATCCCGGTGCCATCCTCAAACGCATCTCCAGCGTCACCGGCAAGGATACCCGAGGCATCTATCTGAACACATCGGAAGGGATCAAGCGCTTCTTCCGCGGGATCTGTCCTCTGGACGAGAAAGTGGGCTGGGTTCCATTTGCCTATGCTGCCGGGCTACGGGCTTGCCGTCAGAAACGCTACGATCTGCTGTATGTCGCCTGCCAGCCCTTTTCCGCCGCACTGGCTGTGTATTATCTGTCTAAGGTGACCGGTATCCCTTACGTGCTTGATATGGACGACTACTGGACGCTGCTCCGGGATTATGCCCAGTTCATCACTCCCCTGCACCGGCTATTTGCCAAACACTGGGAAATGCGGTTTCTGGAACGGGCGTCATTGATTGCTTATTGCACCGGGGATAGCATCCACGAGACCTGCGCTACCTTCGGAGAACATCTGCGGGAGAAGATGATCACGGTCTATAATGGCTGGGACGAAGAGGACTTTACCGCCTTGCCGGATACCGAACCAGAGCGGGACATCATCTCCTTCAGTTACTTCGGCAACCTTTCCGGTAAGCGGAACTTCCGCAATCTCTTCACCGCATTCCGCAACCTCCGTCAGGCAGGGAAACTGCCAACTAATGTCCGGATCAGGTTGTTTGGCAATTACTTTGCCCAATATCTCCGGGAGATCAGTGAAAGCGGGATCACTGACATCATCGAGCATATCCCCCATCTCCCGCACCGGCAGGCATTGACAGAGATGATGCGATCCACCGTTCTGGTCATCATCCTCAATGCCAGTGTCAATAGCGGTGTGGTTCCCAGCAAGTCCTTTGAGTATCTGCGCACCGGCAGGCATATTCTGGCATTGACCCCTCATGGCTTTGAAATGACCCACATCCTTCATGACAGTGGACATGACTATACCTGCCCGATGGAATCAGTGGCAGCCATAGAACACCAGATATTGCGGATCTTATCTGACCTCGAAGCGGGTCTAAAGCGGGCATATCAGATCCCCTGGCAATACGAGCGCAAAACCCAGATCGCTCTTCTGGACAAAGCTCTGGAAAACCTCAGGCAGGAGACAACACCGGTTTAGATCACAACTCCAATAGGTGCTTCGCATCGATCTCAACCGGGAGCGGCGATTACCACCCCCGGAATGATAATTAACAGATCAACGCCTTCCCCTTCTTATGATACCACGGGGGCTGTGATAGCATTCTCCGGCAGCGGACTGGTAACCGGGATATATGGCATAGTGTACCGGTTGCCCTTCCCAGACCAGGAATGATCCGGTCAATGAGGAAGATTCCAGCCGGTAGTCCTCACCCAGTCCAACCGACTTGAAGGGCAGAAATTCCGCCTCTCCAATGGAATCCAGCAGATGCTTCAGGTTCGCCGGATCGGCAGGTGGAGCGGAATGTCCAGCCATCATCAGATCGATCGCATATGACCGGATGATCTTGTCATGCAGATCCCTCCAGACCAGCGGCAACGAGACCAGATCCAGTCCCGCAAACTTTCCCGCCACCTCCACATAAATCCCCACCTGCTCCGGCAGCAACGAAAATTCGGCGGCGATCTTATCCAGATCGGAGCGCTTTTCATCCATCACATCCGCCATCGCATCCGAACGCGAAAACACCTTGTGCTTATGCTGAAGCTCACCGATATTCTGCCACACCATACTCTGATCCGCATCATAAGCGTTATGCCTTTTCAGGTTTTCCGCCACCCGCATGGATTTTGCGGAACGGCTCTTTGACGGCAGCACGTTTTCGGATTCACAGAATTCAGCCGATATATGGTGCCATCTGCCGCGTTCCGTACAGCTTACCGGTACGTAGATCTCGCTCTTGGGCGGGACGAGGATGCTGGTATTGAGGATCCGGTTTTGCTTTGCCCCGCGCAGTTCTTCGCCATCGAGGATCAAAACCACCTCATTACCTTTGTTGATGACCTTTAATGTGGGTACGGAACCCATCTCGTCGATCTCGGTTATGACCAGCGAGCCCCTCTGCAATGCCTGGTGCAGAGACAGATAACTGTGAGTAGCGGGTTGTGAAGCGAGCAGTGGGATAATACTCAATTCTGCTGCGCTCTGCGGGCTTGCCGGGGTAAAACCCTGCAGCCCTTCAATGATCGTTTGTTTCATTAGAATACCTCCTCAGGTACTTGTTTTGTGGTTGGATTGAAGCACTGATCGACCTGTCCCGGAGACGATGCTCCGAACCAGGTTTTCCTCCAGACACAGTTCCAGCCGGACGGATAAAAAAAACTCCGCCATTTACCGGATCAAAGGGGAATTTCAAGATTACTCCCCCACCCATAGAATACCTCCTTTTGGGCATATCTTACTCGCAGAGGTATCTTCCGATAGATACCACTACAAGAACCATGGTAATCGGGATATTCAAATTGGCAAACTTTAATTTTGCATTTATCCACCTTCCACCTATCGATCGCCTATTCTCCTTATTCCGCCCGACCTTCAGCAGGATCGCGGCGGGGGTCGTGGCGATTTCACCGCTTGTTCATACCAGTTTTGACAAAGATGATCCACTGCCTCCTCCTTGCTTGATTACCTTAGTATAACCTTAGTATAACCTTACAACCGTAAGGTTATACTAAGGTTATACTAAGGTAATCAAGCAAGGAACATAGACAAAAATAGGGAAATCTACGGGATCGGGGACCGTGATGCGTACCCTGAATGAACAAGGATAGAGAAAGGGCTGGTGAATGGGAGTTAATACATTGGTGATGGTGAGTATAGCCGATCCATCAGGATCAAGCATGAGGAAAACACCGATATCCGGAAGTCATCATTGACAAAAAGGCGGGGCTCAGTTTATTATATCCGGGTAAAATGAACGGGATGAAGTGGTGACTATCGGCTGATCCTCGAACGGGAGCGCCGGGATCACTGCCCGATCCGGGGAGAAAAATATGACTAAGATCTTATCCGCCTGTGGTTTGGATTGTCCGGGCTGCGAGTGTTTCGTCGCCACGCGTGACAATAATGACGAACAGCGCCGGGACATTGCGGTACGTTGGTCAAAGACCTATGAAGCCGAATTGACGGCGCAAGACATCAATTGCGAGGGTTGCATGAGCAAGGGCGTCCGCTTTGGTTGGTGCTCCCAGTGCCCGATCCGTGCCTGCGTGGTGGGCAAGGGCTATGCCAGTTGTGCCGAATGTGCCGATTTTCCTTGTGCGACCAATAGTTTTATCTATGAGCATGTGCCGTCCGCCAAAGCCACGATCGAGTCGATGAGAGGCAATTGAACCGGGGATGTACCATCCTTCGGTTGACGGTGTGTCCGTGGCAGCCCATGCAGCAAATGCCTCGGGGAAATGGGGCGCTGAAGGAAAGCGCCCCTACGAAAGTGAGGATGCCGGTGCCGAAAGAGGTGATAGAAGTTTGGGCGCTGAAGGAAAGCGCCCCTACGAAAGTGAGGATGCGGGTGCCGAAAGAGGTGATAGAAGTTTGGGCGCTGATGGAAAGCGCCCCTACGATTGGCTATCGATTGGTTGATGAGCTGTGAATTATGATGAATTAGACGGCCGTTTTCCCTTGGGTGAGGACTTTGCCAGCGAGATCAAAGCGGCGATCAGGGTCTCGTTGCAGGCAGCATTGCCCGGGCAGTTCTCCGGTCACCAGGATTATCCGGTGTATTACACCCGGACGGAGCATCCGGTTCAGTCCAGGATTGACGAGCTGCCGTTGCAGATGGATAGGCTGCCCAAGGTGGTGGTGCAATGGGCGGGTTTGGAACCCGGCCATGGCTGGGGGCGGGAGGACCTCCTCGTTCTTGATCTGGAGACCACCGGTCTGGGTCGGGGCGGAACGCTGGCTTTTCTGATCGGACTGGGATTTTATGAAGGCGACCGCTTTGTGGTGGAGCAGATCTTTCTGCCGGAGCCGGAGGCGGAGCTCAATTCCTTTGAGTTTCTGCAGCAACGTCTGGAAGAAAAAGCGCTGATCGTTACTTTCAATGGCAAGACCTTTGACCTGCCCGTACTGGAGTCGCGCTTTCTGGTCAATAACCTGTGGCTGCCTTTACGACAGCGTCCGCATCTGGACGTATTGCATCTGGCACGGCGGCTGTGGAAGAACCGTGCTCCGAGCTGTAATTTGGAGACGCTGGAATATTATATCCTCGGGCATATCCGCGATCGGGAACTGGACATCCCGGGTTCGCTGATCCCGCAGACCTATTACCAGTTCCTGATGAACGGCGATCCGGAGCTCATCCGCCGCATCTTTCTCCACAACCAGTCGGACGTCCTGCATACGGCAGTGCTGCTGGCTTTGATCGCTGACTCGGTGCGCATCCCCATTCCGGCAAAGCGTGATCTGCGGATCGATTACTGTGCCGTGGCGCGGCTTTATACCTCACAGGGTTTTGACGACCATGCGATCGATATCCTCACCGCCTTGTTTGAGGATGACCAAGTGACCGCGGAATTGGTCTATGACTTGGGGATCTTGCATAAGCGGTGGGGGGAATATCAGCTCTGCCGGCGCTATTTTGGCATTGGCGCCGAGCTCTTGCATCCGCCCTCGATGCTGGAATATGCGATCCTCCTGGAACGTCGGCTCCGGGAATATCCGGCAGCGCTGAAGGAGGCGGAGCGGTTATTGAAATATCTGCAGACCGATACGATCCATGATCTCCGTGATATCTGGGCAGCGGAAAAGCGGGTGAAACGGCTCAGGCATAGGATTGAAACCCGAGCTCAGAAAGACAGGGTGAAACCGGTGTAGATCCGGGTGCGCCGGTCACGGTGAAGTTCCTGCTCGGCACGCAGGGATAGATCACCATAACGGAAGGTGGTGGAAAAAGCGGCGTAGAGATTCAGGTTTTTATTGAGATAGTGGCTATAGGGCAGGGAGTTGTCGTCATCCGGGGAATAGTCGTAGATGGCGTTTTGGGTGTGCCAGGTCTTGATCCCGAAGCTGAGGCGATGCGTTTTGTGACGGTAGAGAAAGCGGTTGTCGATGATGACGCCGTTGCGGCGGAAATTGCTGCCGTGCTCGAGGTCGTAAACGCAGGTCAATTGGTTCTGCCAGCGGGCAGTGATGCGATACCGGGCAAACAGACGAGTGCGGTATCGATCATTGGTCGGCATTCGGAAAGATGCCCTATTACCTCCGGTCTGTTGCATAACCACCGCTTGTCCAGTCGTAGGGGCGCTTTCGACAGGCAGGTCATCCACGGTCACCAGATGCCGGTCATATCGGATAAAGCTAAGCCGGATAATGGAGTCGCGGGTCTTCCAGTCACCGGTGATGACCTGGCGGTCAAGCCAGCGGGGATGGTCGGCGATCCTCTCTGCGCGGTTGTGGGCGGTGCGGAAGGATAAGTCCATACGGTCGGTGAGTTTGATCTCCATGTCATACTGCAATTCCTGCCGGGCAGCGTCATTGCGGAGAAGAAACGGTCTTCCGGCATAAGCGGGGAACTGGGCATCGGGATAATAGACGATGCCGATTGACTGGCGGAAGTGCCGGGTTCGGTATTCCAGGAGGGATTTGAATGCCGGCAG
>VGPI01000129.1 GCA_016875595.1 Candidatus Cloacimonadota bacterium | reverse complement strand
ACTTGTCATTCTCATCGTGACCCTGATCTGGAGCGGATTATGCGCCCAGAGCAAGGGCACTCTCTTTCTGAAGTCCATCGTGATCCCCGGTTGGGGACAGCTCTCTTCCGACCGTCAGTACGGCTACGCCATGCTCACCAGTGAAGCGCTCGCCTGGATGTCGCTCTACTATTTTGACCGGGAGGTTGACCTCAGGAATCGTGAATCTTACGAATATGCCCTGCGCTTTGCCCATATCCAGCCGGGCAGTTATGCCGACACTTACTTCAGCGACCTCAGCCGTTACAATACCAGCGGGTTTGAAGCCGGCGGATTCAACGACATGATCCGGCGGACAGCGCTGGAGTTGTATCCCCATGATCCGGTCAGCCAGCAGCAATACATCGATGCCAATATCTATAACGACGACTTTGCCTGGAACTGGGATTCGGTGGATAACCGCAAGCAGTACAACAGCATCCGCATCCAGATGCGCAACAACAAGGATTACATCAAGATCGTCACCGGGGTTTTGATCTTCAATCATTTAGTCAGTGCTGTGGACATCCTCCGCCTCCATTCCAGCCGATCCCGGGCAAATGCCTATATGAGCATCCAGGATAAAACCCCAACCCTGAACCTCGAGATCCAGTTCTAATACCCTGTCCCAGATAGCTTTGTCCATAGCTTCCGGAGATGACAACAAAGCGGTGATCACATACGTCTGGACTGATCCCGCTGCCCGCTTCAGATTGCTATCTTATTGATCTCCCAGCATTTGATCAATCAAACCCAGTATCTTCTCTGCCGGAATCCCGGTCATACATCCAAAATGCCCTTTCGGACACGCATGTCCACCATGCAGGGAGCAGGGCTGACAATCCAGATCACGACAAAGCACCACGGCATTATCGTTCATCGGACTGAATCCCAGACGGGGATGAGTGGCACCAAACAGCGCTACTTGCTTCTTACCCAGGGCAGCCGCAAGATGCATCGGACCGCTGTCATTGGAGAGTACGAGGTCACATGCGCCAATGACCCGGATCAGTTCTGCCAGCCCAAGATGGCAACCCGGCAGCATGGTCTTCTCCGGGCACCGGTAGGATAAGAAGTGACACAGATGCTCCTCCGCCGGGCTGCCCAGCAGTAAAAACCGATAATTGTCATCAGCACTCCGGATCACTTCCAACCACTGCGCCAACGGATACATCTTGGTCTCGTGTGCCGCACCGGGGAACAGAGCGATCAGCTTGTGTCCGGTTCCGGCGATATCCACCGGTGGAACTCCAGATAACCTGACCCTCAGCGCGGGCTTGGGCAGTGCCCGCACCTCCTCTTCCCCAAACCCGATCTTACGCAAAACCGTGGCATACAATGACAACGTGGAAGGGATGCTTGCCCTGCTCAGATGCCAGACGATGAGCTGCCGTAACAGGTGCTTTTTATCATACTCCACCGTCCGGGTAGCTTTGACCTGCTGCCTCAATAGCCAGGTGCTGAGTTTATCATGCAGATCGATTGCCAGATCAAAGCGCTGCCGGGGAAACACCGTACGCGATCCGGAATACGCAATGATCCGGTCGATCGTCCCCATCGCTTCTACTATCGGAACAAACTGCGCTTTGGTGAGATAGCTCAGCTCCGCCGCGGGATACTTACGCTTCAGTGCTACCGTTACCGGCTGCGTCAAAACGATATCGCCCAAGGAACTGAGCCGGATGATAAGGATTCTGTCCATCGGACTGAGCCGGATATTCTGCTATGCCAGCAGATCCCGGATCACCTGCCGGCTCTGGATCAGAGCGTTTTCCAGCTTTGCCGGATCCTTGCCTCCCGCCATTGCCAGGTCAGGTCTGCCGCCACCTTTGCCATCCACCAGTTCGGCGATCTTGCCAATGATCTTGCCGGCATGATAGCGATTGACCAGATCAGCCGAGACGGTGACCAGGATATTTACCTTTCCACCGGCCAGAGCAAAGAGCATGGCGATCGTCCCTCGGGATCTTGCTTTCAGAGCGTCGCCGATCAACCGGAGAGATTCGATGTCAGCCACTTCCACCCGTTGGATGATGACGGCTGTACCGTTGAGCTTTTCCGCACCTTGGATCAGCTCCAGGGCACGGCTCTCCGCCATCTGCTGACGATGCTGTTCCAGCTTTTGCGCCAGATCTCTGATCTGATCCTTCATCTGGTCGATCCGGTCAAAGACGTTCTTTTCATTGGCTCCCAGCCGTTCATAAATCTGGTGCAACCCATCCAGCCGTTCATTGATCCAGTTCTCCGCCGCGGATCCACAGACCGCTTCGATCCTTCTGATCCCGGCAGCGATGGAGGATTCGGCAATGATCTTGACCAATCCGATCTCTCCAGTGTGGGCAATGTGCGTCCCACCACAAAGTTCCCGCGAGAAATCGATCACATTGACCACCCGGACGACCTCAGCATATTTTTCGCCAAAGAGCGCCACCGCTCCGCTTTCCCGGGCTGCATTGAGGTTCATGACCTCGGTATGCACCGCCCGATTTTCGCGGATGATCTGGTTGGCGATATGTTCAATGCTGCGGAGCTCGGATGCCGTCAAGCCCTGATGATGCACAAAGTCGAAACGCAGATGCTCCGGTGAGACCAGCGATCCTTTCTGCTGCACATGCTCTCCCAGAACGGATTTGAGCGCCTTGTGCAGCAAATGCGTGGCAGTATGATGTCTTGCCGTGGCTTTGCGCTGGATGCCGTCCACATGGGCAATGACCATTTCCTGACCGGGCAGACCGCGGATGACCCTGCCGAGATGGATATAGTGATCATCCACCTTTTTCACGTCGGTCACGATCATTTCAAAGCCCTCATTGCCAATGCTGCCGGTATCGCCGATCTGCCCACCGGACTCGGCATAGAACGGCGTCTGGTCAAGCTGCAATTGGATCGCCCCTTCCGCTCCGATCCGGTATCTGACGATATGTGCCTGGCATTGCAGGGTCTCATAACCACGGAAGAACGTGGGAGAGGGCTTGGCAAATTCGATCCATTCCCCCGCCTCTTCCGGCAGGGCAAATTTGGAGGCATCACGTGCCCGTTGCCGCTGTTTTTCCATCTCCACCTGAAAGCCAGTCAGATCGAGGTGCAAGCCCTTTTCCTCGGCCAGGACGCCGGTGAGGTCGGGTGGAAAGCCATAAGTGTCATACAAGGTGAAGACATCCTTGCCCGGTATCGTTTTATCGGTCAGCGAGGAGACGATCTCGGTGAACTTCTCCAAGCCGGTATCCAGCGTCTGGTTGAACCGCTCCTCCTCAGCTCGGATGATATTCTGGATATATTCCTCTCTGCCTTTCAGTTCCGTAAAATGTCCGCCCATCAATGCCGTGACCGTCGGCACGAGCTTAAAGAGGAAAGGTGAGCGGAAACCCAGCAATCTCCCATGCCGGCAAGCCCGCCGCAAGATCCGTCTGATCACGTAACCCCGTCCCTCATTGGAGGGAAAGCCGCCATCGGCAAGCGCAAAAGTCAGCATCCTGATATGGTCGGCGATCACACAGTGCGACACCGAATCGTCACCATAAGCGACACCGCTCAGTTCGGAGAGGTGCGCCAAAATCGGCGTAAAGAGATCGGTCTCATAATTGGAACGCTTGTCCTGTAAAACCTGACAGATCCGCTCAAATCCCGCTCCCGTATCGATATAGCGATGTTGCAGCGGATGCAGCTCACCCTTTTCATCGCGGAAATACTGGATAAAAACGAGGTTCCAGAGCTCGATAAACCGCCCGCAGTCGCCATTCACGGCACAGCGGTGGTCGGGATCATCCTGTTTATCGCAAAAACTCAAGCCCCGGTCGTAATGGATCTCGGAGCAGGGTCCGCAGGGACCGCTTTCGCCCATCTCCCAGAAGTTGTCCTTGTCGCCGTGATAGGATACCTGATCCAGTCCGATATCCGTCTCACCCAACCACATTTGATACGCTTCCTCGTCACTGTGATGGACGGTGGCGTGCAGCAGTTCCCTGGGCAATTGCCACACCTCCGTCAGCAGTTCCCAAGCCCAGATGATCGCTTCGCGCTTGTAGTAATCGGCAAATGACCAATTGCCCAGCATCTCGAAAAAGGTGTGATGATAGCCGTCCTTGCCCACTTCCTCCAAGTCGTTGTGCTTACCGCCGGCGCGGATGCATTTCTGGCTGTTTACCGCCCGGGTCACCGTCGGATTGGTCTTGCCAAGGAAGATATTCTTGAATTGATTCATTCCGGCATTGGTAAAGAGCAGGGTGGGATCGTCCGGCGGGATGACCGGCGCGGAGGGAACGGAGGAATGTCCCCTGGTGAGGAAAAAGTCGATAAACTGACGCCGGATGCTTTGAGCGCTGTTTTCGCCTGAGGATAGCTTGTCCGGGTTGTAAATAGTGCTGCTCATTGGGGTTCCCACGGCGCCAATGCCGGATAATTCTCAATGATCCATTTCTCTGCACTCCAGGCAGCTATGGCACCATCGCTGCAAGCCGTGACCACCTGCCGCAAGACCTTGCTCCGGATATCGCCGGCAGCAAAAATGCCGGGGATATTGGTGTGCATGTATTCATCCGTCAGGATAAATCCGCCCGGATCCAGATCCAGCCGTGATTCCAGCAGCGCACTATTGGGTAGGATGCCCACGTAAATGAAGAGTCCGTCCGCCTTGAGGAAACTGATCTGCTGGGTCTTGCGGTTGTACAACTCCAGTGCCTCCAGCCGCGTCTCGCCCTTGATCTCCTGAATCACGGTATTCCAGATAAACTCCATTTTGGGATTCTCAAATGCCCGTTGCTGAATGATCTGCTGAGCGCGCAACTCCTCCCGACGATGAATGATATAGACCTTGCTGGCAAAGCGCGTGAGAAACATCGCTTCTTCGATGGCACTATCGCCACCACCAACCACGGCAACGACCTTGTCGCGATATAAGGCACCGTCACAAGTGGCGCAATAGGACACGCCGCGCCCGGTCAAACGTTCCTCACCGGTAACATTGAGCAAGCGTGGGTGCGCACCCGTGCAAAGGATGATCGACTTTGCCTGGAAACTGCCCTCGCCCGTCTCCACGATCTTGCACAAACCTTCCAGTCCCACCGCTGTCACTTCGGCATAATGTACTTCAGCACCAAAGCGTTCCGCCTGCTTGCGCATCCGGTCGGTGAGATCGATCCCGGCAAGCGCTTCCTCAAATCCGGGATAATTCTCCACCTCGCTGGTCACATTGATCTGACCGCCTACGATCAAACTCTCAAACATCGCGGTCTTCAATCCCCCCCGGGCGCCGTAGATCGCCGCACTCAGTCCGGCTGGACCACCGCCAATGATAATTGTATCATATCTCATTATTTACCTCTTGTTTTCGATAATTTCTCTTTCGTAAGCAATTTCTCCCATTCAGGCGATCTCGTCAAGGGAAAAGGAATTTTTACGCCTTTTTCCCAGTTCCGGACAAGATATACCGCTAAGATCATAAACACCCGATCAATACTCCAACCTGTACGCATATCATCTCAGATTACAGTTAGTTACACATTTATCCCGGCTGGACAGACCCGTCCTCCCTGCTTCATCACCTTAGTATAACCTTAGTATAACCTTACGACAGTAAGGTTATACTAAGGTTATACTAAGGTGATGAAGCAGGGAGGACGCTTGTTCCTGACAGATATCAGGCAGGTAATCATCCGAAATTTTGCTGCCGTGGGTACAATAGCTCCAAGGGCGGCGGCACGTGGCGAGATATGCGTGAGTTTTTTAGTGAAGAAACCGGGAGGATTATGATGAAAAGAGCATTATTTCTATGCCTGCTGGCATTGATAATGATATCATTGACTGTCTGTACAAAGAACATATTGAAGGATATGGTCTTCGTCGAAGGTGGTTCTTTTATGATGGGAGGCAATAGCGGTGATAATGACGAAAAACCGGTACATTGGGTGATACTTGAGTCATTTTACATCGGCAAGTATGAGGTGACCCAGAGGGAGTGGGTAGAGGTGATGGGCTCCAATCCTTCCCACTGGAAAGGTGACAATTTACCGGTGGAAATGGTCTCCTGGTATGACGCCATTGCCTATTGTAACAAACGCAGCATCAAAGAAGGCCTTACTCCGTGT
>VGPI01000128.1 GCA_016875595.1 Candidatus Cloacimonadota bacterium | reverse complement strand
TCAGATGCTCAAGGAGCGGTTTTGCCGAGGTCTGCCGGGGCTTTGATGCGGCTCTGGCGAGATATGGGCAGCTCAAGGATGAATACAAGCATTTGGCGGAATGAGGCCATGCAATGAGTGAAGTGCGGAACTTCCTGGGTATCGACATCGGCGCTTCGGCGATCAAGTATGGCTGGGGCAATAGCGTAAGCAGTTTGCAAGGATTTGATTCCATCGCCACTCCCAATAGCAGCAAAGCCGGGATCAAAAAGGCAATGGCGGAAGTGATCGCCAGGTGCGGGCAGAGAGTCAAAGCGATCTCGGGCATCGGCATCGGTATTCCGGGTACTCTGGACATTGGTTCTTCCAGATTGCATGGGATAAATCCCAATCTGCAATGTCTGAACGATACCAGATTGAGCGACCTCCTGCCGGAGGATATCAGGATCCCCTACTGGTTTGAGAATGATGCCAATCTGATGACCTTTTCCGAGGCAATCCAGTACCCTGATGCCCGGGTGGTGATCGGGATAACGCTGGGTTCGGGCATTGGCAGCGGATTGGTGATCAATGGCGGGATTTATCGCGGTGGATGTGGCTATGCCATGGAGATCGGGCATATCGAAATGGTGGACAAGGGAGCGGAATGTAATTGTGGCAGAACCGGTTGCCTGGAGGCATATTCCTCCATGACCGGGATACGCAGGCGTTTGCAGTTACTGGGAATTGATGCAGCGGACTGGGATTATGCCAGAATACTTGAGACCGGCAAAAGAGACGCGTCTGTGAACCTGGTTGTCACTGAAGGGCTGAAGTATCTGAGCAGAGGGATCGGGATCCTGAGCGTGATCCTTGATCCGGATGTGATCGTCCTGGGCGGAGGTATGACCGAAGTGGCGGATTTCCCGTGGATATCGATCAAGGACAGAATAATGGAACTGACACCGGAACAAAACCGAGAACATCTGCGATTAGTCAAAGCAGAGTTTGGTAACCGCAGCGGCGTCCGGGGCGGTATCCTCCTGGCGGAAAAGATGCTACCCAGCTGTCAAACGCCATTTTAAGGCGGTAATTGTCTATAGTAAGGGAATGATAATTGCATGGCGTATTCCGTAGTGAATCTCTGGGAGGAAAAGATGAAAAAGAGTTCAGTGATAGTCGCCCTGGCACTGCTTCTGATCGTGATGCTGGGAATATTGTCTGCTAATGCGGACAGCCTGATCAGTGGATTTGAGATATATCCCAATCCGATGGACCGTTATACCCAGATAACCGTAAGTGTGGAAAGACCGGTGGAAATGCAGATCACGATCCAGGATCTGCGGGGAGAGGTGGTAAAGGATTTGTATGGCGGGACGGTGGAAAAAGATGTCGTATTGTATTGGAACCGGCAGGCAAATGACGGCTCGTTCGCGCCGGCAGGAGAATACAATGTGGTTTTATCGTTCAATGGCCGTTACACCTCAGTAAAAAAGACCTTGATCCTCAGATAGAAGACAGCTAAACCAACCTTACACACTCATATCAAATGAGCGTCGTTCAAAAAGAAAAGTCCGGTCCGGACTTTTTCTTTAACTACCTGATCAAAGTGATCCGGGCGGTTTTTGTAATCCGCTCGAATCGCGATATCAGCACTGCCGTGATCCTGAAACAGATCCTTTTTACCGGATTTGAAGCGTTGCCCATCATCAGTTTCATCGCTCTGGCGGTGGGTGGCTTGATCATTTTACAGGGCTACAATCTGCTCAGTAATTTCGGACAGGGCATCTGGGTGCATGTGATTCTGGTGACGGTGGTCATCCGGGAACTGAGCGCGATCATAACGGCTTTGGTGGTCATAGCCCGGAGCGGAACGGCGATCTCCACGGAATTGGGAAATATGGTGGTGAACCGTGAGATCGACCTGCTGAGATCCTTTGGGATATCTCCCTTGTCCTATCTGGTGGCGTCCAGGATCATCGGAGTCATGGCAGCCATGATCATATTGACTCTGTATTTCAATATCATCGCCGTCTTGGGCGGGTGGCTCTTCTCGACCATCTTCAACCGGATAGAATTTCGTGCCTTCATCAATGATTTCATGTCCGTTCTGCATTTCTCCGATATCTTCGTCACTTTGCTGAAGCCCCTGATCTTCGGGTTCATCATCGCTATCATATCATCCTTTCAGGGACTTCAGGTGCAGATGGCATCGACCGAAGTGCCACAGCGCACGATCCGGGCAGTGGTGCAATCCATCTTTGTCATCATCATTGCCGATGTTCTGATAACCATGTTGTTCTATTACCTGAGTTAGATAGATGCAACTGACCTTCAGCTCCTTCACAGTTAATAATATCATCAACCAACTTGACCTGAGCTTTCCGGTAGAGGGGATCACCGTTTTGTATGACGAAACTGAATCGGCGGCAGAAATGCTGTTGCGGTGTCTGATCGGTCTGGACCGGTGGAAAGAAGGACAGATCTGGCTGGATGATACGGAGCTGACACACTACATTGAAGAAAAGACACTGATCAATACTTTTGCCTATGTGTTTGAAGACGGGACGATGATGTCCAACCTGTCTCTACGCGAAAATCTCTGGTTACCCTATCAGTTAAGGTGGAAAGGTGAGGATCCGGCTCTGTTTGATAAGAAACTGGCAGTACTGATGAAACGCCTTGATCTTGATATCGATCTCCGCTGGCGTCCCGCCTTCATAAAACCGGCACAGCGCAAGCAGCTCTGCTATATCCAGGCAATCCTGCTACAACCCACCATTCTACTGATCAATAATCCGTCGTATCTGCTTAACCGGAAGCAGCGTGCTTTGCTGCAATCCATACTTGCCGAACAAGCGCCCGGGCAGGCGATGATCATTGCCAGCAGCGATGACGATTTTACCCGGGAAATAGCCGACCGGACAGTCAGATTTGACCTTACAAGCACAGAATTATCAGCCAGGATCGAATAAAAGCTTGACACAGAACGCCATCTGTAATAGTTAGCTTTATTGTGGAAAAAAGTGTATGATAAGTTTTAAGATGAAGTACACCCGGCAGATCGTCTGGCTGTTTGTGATCTTACCGGTAGCGGTGTTGATCGTGGCTCTGCTATTCCTTTCCATCAAGCAGAATCTCTTTGAATCGCGCACCCAGTATTGGACAACACTTCAGGATGCCAATGGACTGGCGACCCAAACGCCCATTCTCTTTAAGGGCTTTGAAATTGGCAAGATCCGACAGTTTAACCTGGCGGATGATAAGAATATCCGGGTGGACTTCTATATCCTTAACCGGTATCAGGACGTGATCGTCCAGAATTCCGTTATCCTGCGCACCACCAATCCAATTACCAACCGCACCATCCTGGAGTTTATCAATAATCCATCGGAAAAGGCATCTGTCCCTTCCGGCAGTAAGATCATCTCCACCGATTTTGAGGAAGGGCGCCGCCTCCTGCGCCAGATTTCACCCCGCACTTCAGAAGTGATCACGAATATCATGGAGAATGTAGCCACCCTGACCGGAGAGCTCACCCATGATGACAATCCGGATAAAGGCGCTATCTTCCGGTTACTCTACAACATGGCAAATATCTCCGAGAAAGCGGATGCGGGCATGGCAGAGTTGGAGAACATCCTGACCGAATTGAACCGTTTCACGCAGAACCTGAACAGCAAGACGTCCTCCGATGCTGGAACGGTATTTCAGATCCTCAGCAATGTGGCGTCGATCACTGATCAGGCAAACCGGCAGATGAAGCACATCGATCGCATGCTCAGTTCTTTGAGTCAAACGGCAGATTACCTTCAGAAACCGGATAGTTTGATCGTAAAAATGATCGATCCAACCGGTGAGATCCTGTTGAGACCGCTGAATCAGACATTGATCAAGCTGGTCGATAATCTGGGTCAAACGGAACAGATGTTACGCTTTCTGAACCGGAACAATCCCGAGATCCTGATGTTGATCAACAATACCAATGAAACCCTTGCCACTGCGCAAAAAACCCTGGAAGCACTGAACAATCATCCTTTGCTGCGCTCAGGGATCAGACCCACTTCCAGCAAGGCAAGCAGTCCAGCCATGCGGATCGGAGAAATGCCCGATGAATAGAGCATTGATCCTGCTCCCGATCGCTCTGCTGGTATTGGGTGCCTGTTCTTCCCTGCCCAAGCGACCAATCCCGCAAGCAAAACAAAACGCCGACCTGCTATTACAACAGGCGCAACGACTGGAGATCAACCGCCGTCTGATCGACAGCATCGATGGTTACGAAAGTGCGTTGCGTTCGTATGAGCTGATTGATGAGATGGAAGGGCAACTGATCTGTCATCTGGGAATTGCCCGCGCTCAACTGCAGATGGGGTTTCCTGATGATTTCAATCAAACCCGTCAGAATCTGGTTACTCTGATCGGATATAGCACCCGGGATTACAGCTATTATCTCAGGATCCTGGACTTGCACCGTCTTTACCAGCAACAGGATTGGCAGGGGATACGCCGGATCGGCGAAAATGATCGTTCTTATCCCGAAATCGCCCAGATCCAGATCCTGAGTTACAGATTGCAGGCAGATGCCCGTCTTATGCAAGTCAATCCCGATGCTGTCACACGCCTTACACGTCTGACCCAACTCAATTACCAGCGTCTGCAAAAGAATCGCGCCATCAATCCGGAGATCGTTTCCACCGGTTATTATACACTGGCATATTATTACCTCGTCCACGGCCGGCATGATCGTGCCGCAAAATACATTGCGAAAGCCAAAGAAATCGATTTTGACTATGAGATCTATCTCAATCTCGGTTTCGATCTCTGGCTGGAAGCACAGATCGCCCGGGTTGAAGGGAATACCAAAGCCATTAGCGGTCTGTTGATCAGAGCCCGAAAGATATTCCAGAACTATCGCGAGAGCGGGATGCTGCGTTCGATTGACAAGGAACTGGCAGCATTGGCTAAGGAATGAGTATGTTTTACTTTGTTGCCATGAACAGGTCACCAGTCCTTAGTAGGCAGGTCGTTGAGCATGCGTAAACTGATCATCAATGCCTATATCCCGACCAAATCAACTGCCCTGAAAAAGGTAAACATCCTGTTTGACCGGCAGATCATCAAGATCAGCCAGGATGAGATCCATCCCGAAGAGGAGTTCGAGCTCATTGATTTGCAAGGCAAGCTGTTGTTACCGGGTGCCGTGGATATGCACTGCCATATCAGCCAGGATGAGAACGGCCGCGCCAATCCAATGTCCGAGATCACGCGGACAGCCATCGCCGGTGGTTGGACTACAATCGCCAATATGGACTTTGATCCTCCTGATCCTATCTTTCGTCCGGGAGATATGGACGCCTATGAACATAATAGCGGGAACCACATCTGGTGTGATCTGGCGGTTTGGGGTCATGTGGACGTGGATGATTATCCCTACTATGCCGAAACCGCGCATGAATTGTGGAATGCGGGCATTGTCGGACTATTGGTTTTAAATCCATGCCCCGGCGAGAAGATAGCCACACTTTCCTATACCGAGATGATGGATCTGTTTCTCAATATCTACGCCTATGATGCACAGTTCAGTTTCAGCGGTTATGATACCGATGTCAGCTCAGTTTTTACCCCGGAGGCTCATCTTTCAGCTGTGAAGAAGCTGCTTCGCCGGATGCAGGAGAACCCCATCCACATCCGTCAGGTGTCCCACTTTGGCACTCTGGATTTTATCAATAGTATCTCCAAGCGCTCCGACATCTCCTGTGCCATCAAGATCCCTGATCTCATGCGGGAGCTATCCGGTCTGGATCTTGCCCCTTCATCCGAAAGCAGTGATTTTCATGACCATACTGAGGAACTTGAATTGCTGCTCCGGACGAACAAGATCTACGTGCTGACCAATCTGGCGTCTTTGTCCGGCTCATATCGACCCGAGCATTTGTGTTTTAATGGAGAGGACACCAAGTTGATCCGCCATAGCGTATGTTATATCCTGTCAGAATTGTGGAAAAAGCGTCAGGTACCACTGGCTACCTGCATCAAAATGATCTCGGAGAATCCTGCCAAACGGCTTGGACTCTATCCCCGTAAGGGCTCTATCACTGCCGGTGCAGATGCTGATCTTATCGTTTTCGATCAAAATGGACACACCAATACCGATTTACATTATCAATCCGGCGAACCGGTC
>VGPI01000127.1 GCA_016875595.1 Candidatus Cloacimonadota bacterium | reverse complement strand
ATCATACTTGTTTGTGATTGCATCTCTGCTGTTCATTCATGTCAAACAAACCCACCCTTCGAATAAAACAACATCCCTGACGGATATCATAGAGGGCTGGAAATACGCCTTCTCTAACTTCCCAATTAGGTATTTTGTTACGAATCTGGCAGTTTTCACTTTCTTTGGAATGTCCTATCATGTATTGCTCCCCGCCATTGCCAAAGACATCCTACAGGGTGATTCGCAAACGCTCGGTTATCTGATGTCCATGGCGGGTGTAGGGGCATTAGCCGGTGCCTTGTATCTTGCCTCGAGATCAAATATCAGAGGGTTAACCGGTTTGATGGTTATAGCCGCCAATGTCGTAAGTGTTGCTTTGATCGTGTTTGCATTTTCCCACCTCCTAATCATCAGCTTACTACTGATGATAATACTGGGACTATGCATGATGTTCCAGATGGCATCCACCAATACTATGCTTCAGTCGATAGTATCCGATGGAATGAGGGGAAGGGTGCTAAGCATTTATACAATGGCTTTCATGTCTATAGCTCCGCTGGGTAGCATGGTGGCTGGAGCGGTGGCAAATATATATGGCGTCAACTGGACATTGGCTTTCAGCGGCGTTATCTGTCTGGGATGGTCTCTCTATACGTATCGGATCATGCCTCTGATCATTCGTAGCATCCAGCGCATGCTGGTAGTAAATCAAAATCAGTCACTTTACCGATCAGTCCGATGGATCCCTGAGCCAAGGATGATGAAATGACGAAAAAGATCATTCACTATCTTGGAGATATGAGCCAGGATTATCGGTCTTTAATGAGGTATGGCACTGATATCAGGATCGGAGAAATAGCTATCTCTCAAAAACACTGTGTAATTGTGGAACAAACCCATTCAGCATTGATACATACATGCACGCTGGTAGATAGAGGTAGTGGTATGGGAGATAGACCCAAAGTTCCGGTTTGCGATGGAATGAGTACAGATCAACCGGGTGTCTTCCTATTAATCAGAACTGCTGACTGCACTCCGGTACTCTTTTCAGATTCCGTAAAAATGGTGGTCAGCGCGGTTCATAGCGGTAGAGAAGGAACGCGTAGGAACATCTGTAAAGCGGCTATAGATAATATGGTCAAGCGGTGGGATTGCCGGGCTAATGATATTTTCGCCTTGATCGGAGCTGGTATTTGTGCCAGGCATTATCAGGTCTCAGACGAGATATACGATGAGTTTTTTTCGACCATTGTCGATCAGGGTTTTGATCCCTCCCGATGCAATGATAATCATATTGACATACAGGATATAATCAAGCAACAGCTGGCTGCCGCAGGGATACCCGCAGGCAATGTCGTTTCAAACGATATTTGTACCTATGAAGATCTAAACTACTGTTCATATCGCAGGGATGGTTCGCTCAACCGGCAAATCAATTTAATCGGAATAAGTTATGGATAAAACATATACCAGCAGGAATGGAAATATTGTCTTGGAAGTAAGATCTGATCTGTTATCGGCATGGATGACAATCAGGAAGTCGGGTGGATTGATCGATGAGAATGAAATATCAGACATGTTCGATTCTGCCGGGATCACCTATGGATTTGATGAAGCCATTCAATGGATGGAGAAGGAGGGAATTACCAAGGACTATGATATACCCTTTCCCATCGCTATCAGCTATAAGAATGAGGAATCCAAACAGCTGTCTTTCCATACCGATAAACTGGACATTACAGATCCTGAGCAGGCATTGGATCATGTTATGTTCGATCAGTTAGCTTGTGTCGAAGCTGGCACCGTTATTGCCGGTTATGATTTTAATCTGTTCCATCAGAACAAGTCCGTGTACAACATCCTGGGGGAAATGCACTCTGATGAGAATCACTCCATTGTAGATCTCTCCGGTCCTAATGTAGAGTTCGATATCGGCAAACAGCAGTATATTGCCCTTACGGATGGCTTTCTCTACATCGATAGGAATGGTCGTATCTGCATTCTGGACAGGATCATAATTGACTCAACCTCGATATCACCGAGCGCTGTGATCCGTTCTCCTGTCTCCTTGTTATTGATTGGTGACATATCAGATTGTGATATCATCAGCCGACAGTCCATTGAAGTGATTGGTAATGTAACGAATTCCAGCTTATATACCGAGTCACACCTCAAGGTTCAAGGCAGTATAAGGGATGGTTCATCCAAGTGGATTCATGTCTTGGGTGATACCAGATGTTTAAGTATCTGCAATTCCCGTCTGTTATGCAAGGGCAAGTTGATCTTTACCTCTCAGATCATCAATTCTGTGATCATCGCTGAGTCCGGAATCGAAGGTGACTTTAGTGAGAGTTCCATTGTTGGTGGGCAGACCCTATCTTCCGGTGATATTACGATCAATTCAGTGGGGGATGAATTCACCCTAAAAACTGAGATTGAGGTCACGATCAGCCCCTATTTGAAGAACCTGCTGATGATCAAAACCAGGGAGTTGTTAAAATTGAAACATAGTTATGGTGACGATCATCAAATGACCCGAGAACTGAACGGTGAGATCGGAATTCTGGAAGAGCGCTTGAACCAGGAATTGAATGACTTTTTACAACGCCCCAAAGAGCAAAAGATCATGATCACAGTCCACAATGATGTTTATCCTCATTCCCATTTCCGGGTGCTTAAGCATACTTACACCCTCAAACATCATCAATCTGGTATAAAATTGATTGAGAAAGAATAGATTACGGAGCTTCCAAAATGCCATTACGGATCATTACCACGCTGATAATTGTCTCACTTTGTTGTGTCTTATTAGCCATCGAACCTTCATTTGCCGATCGACCAGCCCTATCTCCGGATGGAAATGAGGTTTGTTTTGTTTATCAGAATGATTTATGGAAAGTGCCATTTAAAGGCGGTACAGCCAAGCGGTTAACTTCGACCGAAGCCCCGGAGAATTCACCTGTTTGGTCTCCTGACGGGAAATGGATCGCCTTCAATTCAACCCGTGAGGGGCAGAATTTTGTATATATAATGCCTTCGGAAGGCGGTCTATCGAATCCGGTTATCCGTGAGAGTTATTGGGTCTCTGATTGGTTTGCGGACGGCAAATCACTTTTATGTGCCAGATACAACATGAGATTTGGCACATCTCTTTACAGAGTGCCGATCGATGGTAGCCGTCCCGAATTGATAACTGAAATTGGCGACTACGGTGCAGTGCTATCTCCAGACAACAAAAAGATCATGTTTCATCGGCGGGGCATGGCTTATCGGGAAGCATACACCGGTAGTCAGAATGGTGATCTGTGGGAATATGATATGAAGCGCAAGCAATATAATCAGCTTACTGATACTTTCTTTACCGAGCGATATCCTCTGTACTCCCATGTATCCAATGTCGTCTTTTATGTGGCATCGGATGAGAAGGTTTTTCAGATCATGCGGGTTACCAATAACAACTTCAATCGGCCATCGCAGATATCCCAGTTTGAAGGGTGGTCGGCGCGTAATTTGTCAATTGCCCGTTCCTCCGACCGTATTGTTTTTGAGTTGTTTGATGAGATCTGGAAATACGATCCCACCAAACTCTTTGGCGATAAGATCTCCAAGCTGAACATTATGATTGCAGAAGACGATTGGGTAACGACGAAAAAAGAGGAAACACCTCAAAACGACACGTATGCCTTTGCTGTTTCCGGTGATGATCTGATCGCGGCTTTCAGCCACAAGTACGACCTGTTTGTAGTCCCGCGAAAGGGCGGGGAAGTCAAACAGGTTACCTTTGATCATGCCGGAGTTGAGACCATCGGCTTTTTACCTGATAACCGAACCATCATATTCAATCGGATCCTGAATGGAAGAAACCGGTTGTTCAAAGTATCGATCGATCAGCTCGATCAGATCATTCCCGTCGAGTGGTTTGGTATGGATTTGTACAATGTGTCTCATTTCTATCCCTCCAGAACCGGTAAATGGATCATCAACTACACCAATGAAAGAAATGCCGGGAATATCGCCATCGCCGATTCAATGATGAACAACGCTTACATCATAGATACTCCCAGAGTTGTTTCATCCAATTTCGCGATCAGCCCGGATGGAACTTTGGCAGCCTTTGCCTGTATCCGGGATGATTTGTGGATCAGGGAACTGTACCTGTATGACTTTAGTACCGGAGAATCCCGCAAAGTTATGCTTGAAGATAACTGGATTGACGCTATTCATTGGTCAACCGATCAAAAGTCTTTGTTTCTGAGCCGGAGTGGAGAGATCTGGCGACTTGACCTCGTCCCCAGGGACGAATACGAGTTGGACCGGGACAACTGGCTGGAGATATTCGATGCAACCAAGGGCAACGCTGAAAATGCACCTGATAGTACTGGTTGTGAGATACCTGATTCTGAAACTGATCCAGATATTGATGATGTCATTGAGGTTAAAAGCTCTGACCAGGATCTGATCGAGGAGATCCCTTCCCCTCCATCCATCCGGATCGTCTGGGAAAACCTGGAAAAACGTTATTATCTCATTCTGTCTGATCCGTTCAACCTGATGGTCAGCAAAGTAATCGACGACAGCACTTTCTACTACTTCCGGGATGGATACCAATTCAATCAAAACAGTTCTCTCCACAAAGCCAATTATTATGGCAAGAGCAAGAGCGAGGAATTTGTCTTTGGTAAGAACGTCGGGCAGTTCTACTCGATCAACAATACGATCTACTATCTTGACAATGGTATGATCAAATGGTACAATCCCGCAAATGGCAAAAAGGGAGAGACCAGCACCCAATTCAAATATACTTATGATTACTCGATCCTGAATCACCGGATATTTGATCAGGTATGGAATGTGTTCGGGTTGAATTTTTACGATCCCCAAATGCATGGCAGGGATTGGATCGCTCTCTATCGCACATATTCGAGTTATTTACCCAAAGTAAGAAGCATCAATGATCTGGCAAAGATCGTGGATGAGATGATCGGGGATCTTAATGCCTCTCATACTGGTTTTTATCCCAGGGAAGAAAAGACGATCCCCCGTAAACCGGTTGCTTATCTCGGTCTGGAGTTCGATTACACACAGACCCTTCCGGAAGGGATCCGGATCGATCTGGTCTATCCTCTCTCGCGTTTGGCATATTTGTATAACATCAAACCAGGTGACATACTGACCCATGTGGATGGAACCGGGATCACATCGAAAACTCCCATGGATTCGCTCCTTCTGGACAAGGTAGATAAGCGGATAGAGCTCAGATTCACTTCTGCAGACAAAGAAGTGAAAGCGATTGTAACTGGTCTGAACTGGTCTTCACAAAGACAAATGATGTACCAATACCGCACGGAGATTCGGAGAAGAAAAGTAGAGGAACTGTCCAACGGACGTCTGGGCTATGTTCATATACCCAGTATGGGATACAGCGATTATGAGAATTTCATAACCGATGTCTTTACTCAGAATGTTGATAAAGAAGCGTTGGTGATCGATGTAAGGGGTAATAGCGGCGGACGGATCTCCGGCATGATCATCGATTTCCTGCGTAAGGAGCAATATGCATATAGCACCAGCAGACGTTACGGCGCTGAACCCCGTCCCCAACCGTCGAGGATTTGGGGGAAACCATCGATCGTGCTAATCGATGAGAGTTCATTCTCTGATGGCGAGATCTTTCCCATTGTCTATAAGGAACTCAAACTGGGAAAGGTAGTTGGAATGCCCACCAGCGGATCGGTTATCGGTACCTGGCAATATGAGTTATTGGACGGGTCAGAAATGCGAATGCCCGGTTCCGGCTGGTACAAACTCGACGGTTCCAATATGGAAGGCACTGGCGCCATGCCGGACATTCTGGTTGACCTGCTCCCCGGGGATATCATTTCAGATAACGACGTACAATTGTACCGGGCAATTGATGAATTACTCAAGGAATTGGGTAGTAAATAATGGCGGAAGAAACCGAGACTAAGATTCAGAACTTGATCCTCAGGGCTGAGACCCTGGCAAAGAAGAACTGGATCCAGGCAATCAATCTATTGGAGGATGCTCTAATCGAGTATCCCTCAAATAACCGTTTGTATCTGGCTCTGGGAGATATCTATGCCCGCGCCAACCAATACCGTAAGGCATTGACACACTTTCAGTCAGCCCTGGCACAAGACCCCACCAATAAGCACCTGACTCTGCACGTCGGAAATTGTTACCTCGCCCTCAGCGAGTATAGCTTGGAGCTGGTTTA
>VGPI01000126.1 GCA_016875595.1 Candidatus Cloacimonadota bacterium | reverse complement strand
GAAGAAGCCATACCAGCGGATATGTAATGCCGTACCAAAGAGCTTGAAACTGACGATATCAGGGCTTATATTCGGAGCGTTCAACATATTTAGATCCTTATGTAGGGGCGCTTTCCCTCAGCGCCCATCACCTTCGGACAAGCGGTGCTTATGCAACAGACCGGATGTGCTGGGTCGCTGAAGGAAAGCGACCCTACGACTGGACAAGCGGTGCTTAGGCAACAGACCGGATGTGCTGGGTCGCTGAAGGAAAGCGACCCTACGACTGGACAAGCGGTGCTTAGGCAACAGTCCGGAGGTAATGAGGTGTCTTGACCAAGCGTCCATTATTTGGTGATTTCGCTCAAGTGTTTTATGATGACTTCGACCGCCTCGCTCGGAGTGCCCTCGCAACGCTCGGTCTTCTTCTCGATCTTTGGCGTGAAGATCTTGATCACTTGCGTCGGGGAACCATTCAAGCCCACTTCCTTTTCATCGATATCCAGGTCATCACAGTTCCACCGGGTCAATTCCATCGTCTTGGCATTTCGCTTGCCACGCAGGGATGGCAGGCGCGGCGAATTGATCTCCTTGACCACGCTGATCATGGCAGGCAGGGACATCTCCACCCGGTCAAAGCCGTCTTCCATCAGCCGTTCCACGACCATCTGACGGCAATCGATGCTGTCGATCTTACGGACAAAGCAGGTTTGTGGGATGCCGAGATGCGTGGCAATACCCGGACCCACCTGTGCTGTATCGCCATCAATGGCTTGCTGACCGGTGATGATCAGATCATAGTCGCCCAGCTTTTGGATCGCTTTGGCAAGGGTCAAACTGGTCGCCCAGGTATCCGCTCCGGCAAACTTCCGGTCGGAAAGCAGCACAGCCCGGTCTGCTCCGAGGGCGATGACCTCACGTAAGGTCTCTTCAACCTGGGGTGGTCCCATGCTGATCGCCGTTACCGTGGCATTGTGCTGTTCCTTGAGCCGGACGGCTTCTTCGATGGCATAGGCGTCAAAGGGATTGAGGATGCTTTCCACTCCTTCGCGGATCAGGGTATTGGTCACCGGATCGATCCTGATCTCGGTCGTATTGGGCACTTGCTTGATGCAGACGATGATATGCATATTTTTTATTCTCCTGGGGCACTGAGGGAAAGCGCCCCTACAAAAGGGCACTTTGACAAGACGCCCCTACAAAAGGGCGCTTTAGAAAGACGCCCCTACGTTTTCTGGTAAAACTCTTTGATGGCAGCGACCACGTATTCTATTTGTTCTTGGGTCAATTCCGGATAGATCGGAATGGATAGTACTGACTGGGAAGCCGTTTCCGAGACCGGCAGATCGCCAACTTTGTAGCCAAGTCCGGCAAAACACTCCTGCAGATGCAAGGGCAGCGGGTAATAGACGGCACAGCCGATCCCTTTGTCCTGCAGATGTGTCATCAAACCGTCCCGATCCTCACAGCGCAAGGTATATTGATTGTAGATGGAACATGCCTGAGGAGCGATGCAGGGCGTGGTGATCCGGGGAATACCATGGAGGTGCTCATTATAGAAAGCTGCATTCCGCCGGCGTCCTTCCGACCACTGCGCCAGCGCTTCCAGCTTGACTAAGAGGATGGCGGCTTGCATCGTATCCAAGCGGCTATTGAGCCCCACCCATTTGTGAAAATACTTCGGATTTTCGCCATGTACGCGCAGTTGCCTGAGTTTTCCGGCCAGTTCCTCATCATTGGTCAGGCACATACCCGCATCACCCATGGCGCCGAGATTCTTACTGGGGAAAAAGGACAGCGTACCGATCTCACCAAAGGAGCAGGACATCTTTCCATTCCACGTGCTGCCGATGCCCTGGGCATTGTCTTCGATCACAGCCAGTCCATGCTGCTTGGCGATCTGCATGATGGCATCCATATCCGCCGGTTGGCCAAAGATATGCACCGGCATGATCGCCTTGGTACGGTCAGTGATGGCAGCTTCGATCTTAGCGGGATCGATGTTGTAGGTGCGCGGATCGATATCGACGAACACCGGTCTGGCATTATTACGCCAGATCGTGGAGGCAGTGGCAAAGAAGGTGAAGGGAGTGGTGATCACCTCATCGCCGTCATCGATCTCCAGTGCCTTGAGCGCCAGGAGCAGAGCATCCGTTCCCGAGGCGCAGCCGATGGCATATTTGATCTGCAGAAATGCCTGCATCTTTTCTTCCAGTTCTTTGACCTGGCGACCCATTATGTAGTGATGTTCTGCAAACACCATATCCAGATTGCGCCGGATAGCCGGCATCAGCGGTTCATATTGCGCATGCAGATCGAGCATCGGAACTTTCATCAGTGGTTATACTCCTTTGGGCGCTGTGTCAAGACGCCCCTACATTTCATTGGAGGGAACATAAGTGGCAAACAGATTGGACAAGCGGTGCTTATGCAACAGTCCGGATGTAGGGGCGCTTTCCCTCAGCGCCCCATCACCTTCGGACAAGCGGTGCTTATGCAACAAACCGGATGTAGGGTCGCTGAAGGAAAGCGACCCTACGATTGGAAAAGCGGTGCTTATGCAACAGATGGTGCCACCTCCATTTATTTGGTCATGGCGCTGACGCCGATTAAGATCGTGACCAATTGAGAGGTCAACAACACGATATCCTTGATATCCAGCCAAGTATCACGGTCGGTCTGCTCGGCGACAAAGATGATATCACCAGGGTTGATATTGATCTTCTTGTCTGGCTTGATCCAATTGCCCGAATGAGACTGGATGATCCGCACTCCACCCAGGCGCCGGTTGTTAGTATAGCCGCCGGCATCGGCAATATATTGCTCCCATTTCTTTCCTTCGACATAGGGCAACAGACCGGGAAACCGCACCTGACCGCTCACCCAGACCATGTCCATCCGTTCCGGAACATAGATATAATCACTGTCGTGCAACAGCGGATTATCCGCGCTGCCCTGGCTCTCCCAGGTCGCTTTCAGATCGATCGAATACTTGCCTTTCAGTTGGCGCAATTTACTGCGTAGATAATTATATTCCATTGGTGTCATGGACGACATCGGCTGTTCTTTCAGCCGTTCGATATCCGGATCCGGTTTTCCGTGCAGATATGAATTGATGACAAATGCCGTAGTTAGATCACCCTGCGGGGTAGGACCGCCGCATTGTACCAGAACGTCGTAAAGGGTGGTCGTTGACGAGATCAGATACTCGCCGGGGGATCGCACGTGCCCTTCCACCCTTACCTTCCAGCCTCGCCGGAACTGAGAATTGACCGGAACCATCAAGCGGTCTCCAAATTGCATTGGCAGATCGCTCCGGGTCGGGTCATTCTGATAAGCACGCAGATCCAGGGTGATGATCTGGTAATTGATCATATCCTGGTCATATCGGTAAAGAAGCACATTTGCCAGATCTGCCTCCGGCTTGAAGCCACCGGCATAGGCTAGCATCCCGCCCAATTTATCACCCGCCAGGAACTCATATTCCGCCGGACGAACCACCGCTCCGGAGATATTCACCGTCTGCTCCACCGGCTTGATCAGGATCACATCCCCGTCCTTGAGCGGGGGATTGTGCTGCATTTCACCCAACAGCAGAAACCGCGAGAGATCATAAACCGTGGCCACATTATTACGGCGCAAGGTGACCGCCCGCATGGACTGCGGTATCGTCACCGCTGCCAGAGTGTCTTTGAGCGCAGTTTGAGGCAGAGTGACCTCGCCGGCAAACCGAACCATGCTCACCGCATCCGACAGATAGGTACCTAGCGAGAAGCGGTAGATCCCGGGTTTATCGACATATCCGGTAATCCCCACGCTCACCTGTGGCTGCTGCAGAAAAGCACCGGGATCAATCGCCGCCAGGGACAGCCATCCGCCCAGCATGGTCAGGATCATGATCGAGAGGATCGGCAGGGAGAAATAGCTGCCGCACCTGGTTTTTTGATCAGATCTCATAATATTCGATCATCCTTTGAATGATATCATCCAAGGAGAATTTCGGCTCATAACCAATGTATTCCCTGATCTTGCTCAGATCCGGCATCCGGTTCATCATATCCTCAAAACCCTCTTCGTAAGCGTCTTCATAACGCATATACTCGATCCGCGACTTGCTTTTGCACATCGCCTTCACTTTCAGTGCCAGATCCTCGATCGAGATCGATTCCTGTGTGCCCACGTTAAAGATCTCGCCCTCGCAATTCGGTGCATTCATCAGATTGATAAATGCCTCCACCACGTCCGAAACATCGGCAAAACAGCGCGATTGCTTACCGTTGCCAAAAATGACGATCGGCTGGTCCAACAGCGCCGCCTTGATGAACTTCGGCAGGACCATGCCATATTGCCCCGTTTGCCGGGGACCCACGGTATTGAAACACCGCACGATCACCACCGGCAGCTTTTTCTCGCGGAAGAAAGCCAGCGCCAGAAACTCATCGATCGCCTTGGAGCAACTGTAGCCCCAGCGGCTGATATGAGTGGAACCCAAGAGCCGGTCATCCTGCTCCGAAAAGGGCACCTTCTCGCTCTTGCCGTAGATCTCGGAAGATGAGGTGATCAGTACCTTTGCCTTGTTTTTATTGGCAAGCTCCAGGACAGTATCGGTACCCACAATATTTGTTTTGAGAGAAAGAAGCGGATTCTCGATGATGTACTTGACGCCGACGGCGGCAGCCAGGTGATAGACCTGATCCGCTTTGGAGATCAATTTGTCCATCAGATCGCGGTTCAGAACCGTTCCGATCACATAACGGAATTTAGGGTTGTCTTTGAAACTCTCGATATTTTCCAATCTGCCGGTGGATAAATTGTCGATGATGCTGACGTGATGTCCGTCAACCAACAAGCGTTCCACCAAATGTGAGCCGATAAATCCGGCACCACCTGTCACCAATATGTTCATATCTTCTCCGTAGGCATTTGCCATACTGTCTTATTATCAATCAGTTATTGGCGAGTATCAAGATTTGGCTGGCAGTTTTTTGTCAATATAAATCCCCAGCCCCTTGCCTTGCAATGTTCCGAAAGGAGAGATTCATCTGTTGCGCTATTCTCTGTTTTGGCGGCAGATATTTTATTTCTTGCCAGGAGAGCAGGGCTGCTAATCTGTGTCATCATCAAAGCCTGCAACGGGGTTAGATGTAGTGAAATGAGCCGGAGAAACAATGTCGAAGAAATATTACGAACAGTATTGGGAAGAGCTCAAACTCGTTCCTGGAGCTCATTTACAGTGGAAGGCAAGGATCTTGTCCGCTTTAAAACTGAGCGGCAAGAACCTGCTTGATGTGGGCTGTGGGAATGGTGAATTAGCTGCCGTGTTACTGGATAAATTTGAAGTATTCGGAGCAGATATATCCGATAATGCTCTATTGCAGGCAGCCAGGATTGGGGTTAAAACATCCCAATTCGATGCCAATAGGGATCAATTGCCCTATCCGGATAAGTCGTTTGATAATGTTATGTGTCTTGACGTACTGGAGCATATCCTCGATCCAGTAGCCTTTTTGAAGGAGATCAGCAGAGTACTTGCCCAAGGAGGCACTTTGCTTGTTTGTGTGCCAAACATTTTAAACGTGTTTAATCGCCTCAGCTTTGTATTGGGAGAGTTTTCGGATGTGATGGATGTGGCACACAAAAATGGCGAACTCTTTTCCGAACATATCCGCTTGTTTTCCAAAAATAAGCTGGAAACTCTACTGAAGAACGAGGGCTATCTCACACTTAAGAAGTACTTTTACTTCCCAGAATTCTTCACAGAAAAGCGATGGAAAAACTTCCAACTTGCCGGTTTGTTGGTGAATAAGCTGCGCTTAGCTCAGATTTTTCCGTCCTTTTTTGCACTGGGTTTTCTGTATGTGTGCCAAAAAACTCCGGCACATAAACAAAGCTCTTCAATGATAGAGAGCATTGCATATAAACCGTTCAAAGTAAAATGCAAAGTTCGCTATGAATGTCCGGACCAGCTATACTTATGCAACGGTTCGGCGATGTCGATGACATTCGGTTGCACGAACAAAGTTCGTCTGTAGCATTAGCAAAGCTGGTCAGTACTTTACACCTTGGCATTGTAAGCTTTGAACAATCGAGTAGATATAGCCCAGATTAATCGGCAACACCTCATACCCCGATTTTTCAACGGTCTTTCTAATCATCTCGATTAGTTCATTAGCTTCTGATACTGCGATGGGATCATGTGCAACAGTCTCTGATAACGAATGCCGGGGAGTGATCGGGAAATGTAGATTGAGACGCAGATGGGGGACA
>VGPI01000125.1 GCA_016875595.1 Candidatus Cloacimonadota bacterium | reverse complement strand
CGCTTTATTGGCAAGCTGGCTCTATGGATCGGAAGGATGGCTCTATTTCATCGGAGAGGTGGCTCTCAAAGTGCGGACTCGTGGCTCTATATTGTCAGATTATTCAATGAGAAAGTGCCGGATCATACCGTTGTATTTTGATTGCCAACATTGATGTCATCATTCATCAGGAGACGGTGTCAAGAACCTTGGTGAGATATGAACGAAGACAGGCAGGCAATACAGATCCCTCACGATGAGGCGGCGGTCTTGATCATCCGGGCTTATGAAGTGGTGACTTCAGATCCACAGAAGTGCAGCGAGCGCAGTCGCAGTAGCGGAGGATCATACTATCCCAACACAAGGTATTCCCAGTTCCCCTCAAAAACACTTGCCGCAAATCCTTGACGGAAAAACGTGACACTCGAATAAACCTGATAAGGAGACGAACATGATCAAGCAAAATTCAAATCCAGGCAGCGTCCAGAACTAAAGCCGATCCTTATCAGCATCAGAATCTAAGCAAAACCGAGGCGCATATATCGGCTGATTCCGCTACAAAATAGATAGTTATGGGATCGGTGAGTGAACCGTTCCCTACCTTTAATCCAGAAAAAGCGCTGGGGAATTGTTCCTCAGAGCTTTTTCATTTATCAGCCCAAAGCAGAATGAAGATAATACGAGAAATCATTACTGCACCATCGAGCACAAGTTTAAGAAGGCTGGATCCATGCGTTCCAATCCCTTTTTTGTGGCGTTCGATGTTTTTCCATCTGTCAGGAAAAACTGTACTTCTATTGCACCCGAGTGCCGGTCAGTGCCTTTGCCGGTTCCGATCTGGCAGTCAGTTCCCTGGCGTTTGATCACGAGATCAACCTGAAGAACAATGAGCTTATGGTGTCAGAACTCAAGTTTATCATTCTGTCTGAACTGTCCATCTCCGAAAAAGCTCTGATCGATCTGTGCCGGTCTTTCCCCGGACTACCTTAGGGGAGACATACTCAATGAAAAACGAGTAATAGATCTCGCCACCCGTATTGATGAATTCTTTCTCGATCCGGACGATGCTCTGTTCGGCACAGAACTTGTTGAACTCTTCGTCCTCAGCGACCGGCATCGCGGTCGAAACGCACTAAGATCAAGCGATACATATTTCTCCAAAAATCACGGAAGGCAGGGGGAAGAATCCCCCTGCACCCCCAGGTTTGCGTAAATGCTTAGATTTATCCCTTCGCCCTGTAATTTGCAAAAGACAAAAAGGACAAAATCCAAAAATCAAGGGGATACCCTGATGACGCGGAAGCCTATGGTGTAGTACGTGTACGTCGCATCGGGGCCGAGACGAATCGAAACAGTGCAGGCGCTGGCATAGTTGTACCAGCTACCACCGCGAGACACACGGATGGATCCGCTCACTGGTCCTGTCGGATTTGTTTGATTACCGCTTGGATAATCGTCATATATATCCCAACACCACTCCCAGACATTACCACTCATGTCGAAAGTGCCAAGCTCATTGGGGGCTTTGAGTCCGACATCCCAAGTTCTCTGGCTGGAGTTAGCTTCATACCATGCCACATTGCCAATGGTATTGCTGCCACTATAGGTATAGCCCTGTGATTGGTTACCACCCTTGGCTGCAAACATCCATTCCATCTCGGTGGGCAGGCGATAGCCATTAGCACTCCAGTTACAGCTTACATTGGTGTGGTTTTGCCACCCAGTATTCCAACCTGTAGGCCAATTATCAGGATTAGTGCCATAGCTGCCATAGCTATAGCAAGGTGTTAGCCCTTCATGCATACTCCGACGGTTGCAATACTCGATCGCATTCAACCAGGAAACACGCTCCACCGGGCGGTTGGGATTGACAGAGAAGTAGGAAGGATTCGTTCCCATCACCGCTTGATAACTGGCTTGCGTAACTTCGTATTTCTCGATAAAAAAAGAAGACAGAGTCACATTCGAAGTGCCGTTGTGGAAAGTACCACCTGACACAAATATCAATGGATTAATGGCATACCATCCCTCGGAAATACTTGATGGAATCCAGCCTTCCTTATATGCTCTTGCTTTCAGAACAATACTACTTGTAATAGGTATGGGATTGATATATTGGCTCGAAGATTTGGTGGGATCGCTTCCATCTGTTGTATAGTGGATTGTTACTCCGGGAGTTGAACACGAAATGGTGACACTTTGATTGGAGGTATAGGATCCTCCACCGGGACTGAAGAAGGGAGAAGGGAGAGAGACATTTCGTGGATCAAAGGGATTATCCAGTTTCCAGCAACTGTTGATCAGCAGGCAGAAAGCCATAATTAACAAAATGATAGCTTTTCTCATTTTCCGCTCCTGGTTCGGCTATACATTTCCTGTTCGACATGTGCTCTAATGCGTGAGGTATTGACCAGAGACCAGATATAATAACCGGCTGATATCACATTTAAGCTACAGGTACCATAAAACTGGTTACGGGCGGTCTCAAAATCCTTCCGTGCATTTTGTGCTGCTAAGTGTGTATCCGCTGCCATATAATCCTTATGTGCCTGATCGGCTGTGTAAAACATAAACAAAGACGCCCCAACAGTCAAGCCCATGGAAATGAGACCATACTTTTGATGTCTTTTACTTTTGGTATATGGTCTCATGATCTCATGGGGTAATGGTTCAAAGCCATCAATTCGATGCTCAAAGCGATCTTTCTCTTTGAGATCGATATCTCGTTCTATCGCATAGTATCCCCATTGGGTGGCAGTGATACTGTATGAACCTGGATACACATTCCAGGCATTGCTTTTAACCTTTTCGCTCCTGCCGGTTATCCGGTTTGTAATTATTACATCATACTTATTAGAATCTGAAACGAAAGTTAGGGTTGCCGGGGCAGGTATGAGTATAAGATTGATCGGTAGCACCTCATTTACTATGATCGTCAGTTCGGCAGAATGGGACTTATAAGGAACCCCTGATCCGCTATACGGCATAAAACTGCCTATCTCTGACTGCGATCCCCGTGATCTGTAACTCATGCCAGGCCGTTCTAAGCTGACTTGTGGCTCAAAACTAAAGGTAGCAGTACCTGGAGGAACCTCTATTTGACCCTTCCTTTGCAAAATGGCGAGTTCCTGGCCGTTTCTTTTGATAATGACGGGATAGTAATCCGATTCAACGCTCAGGATACCAACGTTTGCATCATGGATGAGTTGTTCAGTATGGACTTTGGCTGCTTCGATCCTGATCTCTTTGTGAACCGGTAGATACTGGTCACTGCTGGGTTCCAGTTTGATCCAGTATGTTCCGGGATCCAGACCCTGGCTATGACCGCTAAGGTTCAGGGGTGTGACGCCGACCTGCCGGTCATTGATCCAGACCTCGCTACCGGTAGGGACAGAAGTAATGACCAGGCCTCCGAACTTGGGGGTGAGTTTGATCGTTTGCTCCGCGGAACGGGTGGATTGGGTTTTGATCTCCACCCGGGCATCATCATATCTGTCTCTTTTGAGGATCAGGGTATATTGGGCCGGGATAGGGTCAAAGATCAGAAATGGTGGATTGGCTTTGAAAGATGGGTACCCTTCAATGGTTAGTTCCGCATCCGTCGGATCGGATTTGATGGTAAAGCGGTTTCCGGTTTGATATCGCTGTTGGATGGTGGCAGTTTTGATCTCCAGACGAGTGGTCTGTCCTTCCTCGATCCGTACGTTTTCACCGAGTTTGGCATTCTGATAGAAGTACTCTACTACCAGCGATCCAACCTGAAGATCAGTGATGCTGAGGGCAAATCCCGGTTTGATGACACCTTTGGACTGTCGATTGATAATAAACTCGGTTTCAAAGTCAGAGGTCACCCGCAAGCTGCCGGTCAATCTGTGTAAACCTGGCTGCACTGGTTCAGATGGAGGTACTGGAGTTGGACTGGCAACCGGCGGACGATAAGTATCGGGCTGGACGGGATCAGCTTTGGCAAAGTAATAGCGTTCGCTGAGCAAACCATAGACAGCAGGAGTCTGTCGGGTGGATGTTGCCTGTCGCAGTTCATTACCTACGTTGCGGATTAGGTCATCAATCTGCAATCCGGGAGTGTCGATATGTTTGATCAGTGCTGCGGTAAAGGGGCTGTTGCGGCCACTGCCGTCGTCGGCTTCGCTATTGGCAGAAGTGCTGAAGATTATATATTGACTACCGAATTCCACTTCCACCGGTGGTGCCAGACCACGCACACCGGTGCGGCGCCAAGAATAGGGATTATTGCGGCAGGCGTCAAGGATAACGATGGAGACCGCTGCCCGACGTAATGATTCAAAGATATAACTGGCTTGCACGGCTCGGAATTTACATTGGGTCTCATCCTCGATGCGGGTATTTACCGGGATCAGGTAATTGATCCCTTCGATCTGGACTCCATGACCGGCATAAAAGAAGACCACCTCGTCATTGCGACCTATGCCTCGGGCAAAATTATCCACCGCCAGCTCAAATCCCTCCTTGTCGAGATTGCTGTGCAGAGTCGTCTCAAAGCCGAGACCTCTGAGCTTGGCTGCCAGATCCGTGGCATCATTGACCGGATTAGTCAGCCGCTTCTCGCTGTAGGCAGCGTTGCCTATAACCAGTGCTTTGCGGGCAGCCCATCCGCAACACAAATGTATGATCAATAATATGATCAGACCTATCCTTTTCATCATACCTCCTTGAGAAAGGCAGTACTTATGAGTTGAGTCCAAATGCTGGTGAGCTGTTTAATTCAAAGAATCTCAGGTTACTCGAGAACATCTCTTGATCCTCACGTCTTTCATTAAACGAACACAATAATACGAATGGCATGGTTTATCATATCAAGATTCTCGTCAAGTACTTTCTAAAATTGCCTTCTTACGCAGCGGATCTTCAGTTTATCTATGTGATCCCAGGCATCATTTCTCCATCAGAGTCATCGTCAGAGTGGCTTCTGCGGTCTCCACCTCCTCTTGAGGGGGTGTAAGACCACGGGTCCGGAACACGGCGGTAGAGGGATCACCGGTTATCTTGTAAAGCCCATTTTTGTGGTCGCGCACAACCGGTGGAAGTGACTTGGAAAGATCTCCGGTGGAGGCAATCACCTGAAGGGTTTCCACGCCAAACGGTTCGATAACCTCAAATTCCGGAAGTTGGATCCATCTGTTTACCTGATCGCTATTTATCCTGCCGATAAAACCAGATTTTAGCGGTAGAAGATAGGAATACACCCCTTCAGCGGAGTAGTTGTGCCCGATTATGTAATACTCCACTGGCATATTTGCTCTGATCTTGAATCCCGCCAAATCGCCTTTGACAAAGAACAATTGATCGCTGCCATCGAGACCTGAGAATTGCACCAGCAGTTTATTGGAGATCAATTCGCCCGATGCAATGCTTTGAGCAACGTCAAAGTTACTCGGCATATACCGATACGCTTGATAGGCAGGGGGACTCAATCGGATAAATTCAGCTTGCTCGATCTTTCCTTCCGGGCTTACTAAACGCAGGGTCAGGACCATTCCCTCTTCCGTGATTTCGTATGAAGACCTCAGATGATACTGCGCTTGTTCCAGGTTTTCCGTTACTTTCAGCATCGCTATTAGCCGGTCTCGGACGATCCTGGAGAATTGTGTAACCTCCTTAGATGGGTACAGGGCGGGATAATGGACATAGATCATCGAATAGTTGATAATCCGTGTAATATGGTGTTTCAAAGCCAGTTCCAAGTCGTCAAAGGTGGCGGTCAATTTATGTAGCGCACTGCTGATCTGCGATTGTGTCAATGGTACGGTATAGGTCTTTTTGCCGCCCAGAGCAAGATAGATAAAGCGATAAATATCAAATTCTTCCAATTCACCGTTTGCTTTGATCAGTCGATTGTAACGCAGCACGGCATCTCCGCCATCCTTAAGGAATTGCGCCGCTTCATCCAGGTCTTTCTGCAATGCGCTTAACCGGTCTTCATACAACGACAGGGCTCGTGCTGGATCCAGCATAACCGTCACCTTAAATTCCCGGCCCTTCTTTTCCACCGGCGTGAATGTCGTGCCTAAAAGGGGCAGATTACTGGTGGTGGTAACTTCCTTGACGGTACGGGCAAAGGCACGGAAATTCTCCTCACCTTCGGTAGCGGTGATAGTTGTCTCGACTTTGACATAGATTGACTGGGACAAGGATGCAAGTGCACCATTACGAGCTCTGTCCTCGCTATCTCCCCACGCTTCACCTTTAAGTACCTGTCCGCCCAGTTGACAAAACACCATCAGACAAATCATAGCGCTTATTTGAGCGACGCG
>VGPI01000124.1 GCA_016875595.1 Candidatus Cloacimonadota bacterium | reverse complement strand
CGCGAGTCGGACATCCTGCTCATCTATGGACTGCTGGCGCCCACAGCCGAGGAACTGAAAAAGATCTCACGTCATTACATCACCATTTTTATCCAAGCCGATCCCAATCTTTATGATCCGAAAGGATACAGCATCGAAAAGATCCGCCGCAGCATCCGCGAGACCAAGCTCCTGACCGTGACGCCAGTGATCTCCGAGCTCAAATACAGCTATCCTGCCGAGAATTACTCCGAAAAAGAGATCCATGGGGGGAAGATCAATTTTGACCTCCCCGGCAATGTCTTCTTCCACCTTACCGAGCTCGAAACCCTGATCGATCTCCAGCGCGACCGGCACAATTGCTTTCCCGACGAAGCACGGCTCTTCTACCAGTGGCGCGAGACCCCGATCATCCACAACCTGTTGTGGTTGATCGACAACATGCTGATTGAACATACCAAAGCCAAAAAACAGATCGTTGCCCGTAAATGCCTCTACCCCGAAAATCAGGTCATGTCCGCCATTCTCACTCACAGCGTGGATGATCTCCAGAAATGGACTTTCAGCTCGCTGTTACTATCAGTGGTAGATGATGTTATCCTGCTCTTTACGCTTAAATTCCTGCGACTCTTCCGCGCCATCGCCGGAAAACTCAAATATCTCTTTACCAACTACGAGGTCTATTGGAATTTTGAGGAATATCTGGAACTGGAGCAGCAATTTGGCTGCCGATCCACCTTCTTTATCGCCGCCGAGGAGAATGAGGATATTGACTATTCCCTCGACGATACCGACCTCCAGGAAGATATCGGGAAGATCAAAGCCGCCGGAGGCGAGATCGGACTGCTGGCAACCAATGACAAACCCAACCGCGAGGACTTCATCACCCGCAAGCAGATCCTGGCTCACAACATCGGTGCCCATGCCATCGGCATCCGCCATCTGAATTTCCACGTCCCGGACCCGATCCGCGAACTCCATCAACAGGTCAGACCCGCTTACAGTAACAGCTCATGCTATCAGGATGTCTCCGGCTTCAGGAATGGCGTCGCCGTTCCTTATCAACCCTGGTTTGGTGGCATGCCTTCCAACTTTTATGAGATCCCAGTGACGTTCCGGGACGTCTATCTCCGCCTGACCCGCCATCGCATTGTGTCGCTCGAAGATGCCAAAGTCCAATTCAAGAAGGTCTTTCAAGCGGTGCGCAAGGTGCATGGCGTCCTCTGTCTTGATTTCACGCTTGCCAATTATACCGAGATCCATTATTGTAACAAACTGTACCAGTACATTCTGGCTCTGATCAATTCCGAGAACATCTTCAAAGCGACCGGTCTGGAGCTTGCTGAGTGGTGGAAAAGGCGGGAGAGAGTGACGATCGAGGAAAGCGAATACGAACTCAGCGTCTTTTTCCCGGATGACCTGGATCATTTTTGCCTGACCGTATCCTCCGAGTTTCAGATCGCCGAGACCACCGGCGCAGCGATCGACATCCAGGGAAACCTGTTCCACTTTACCGATATCAAGAAGGGAACCATTGCCCTGATCAGGTTCAGTCATCCGGATTGACCCGCGCAGAATGATCAAGATCCTGCATATCCAGCATCTGCCCCTGCTCTATGGCGTTCAGAACATGATGCTGCACCTGTTGCAGTCCTTACCGCGTAACCGCTTTGAGATCTACGTCTCCAGCCAGCCCGGACCACTACTGGAAAACAGATGCAAAGAACTGGGATTCAATTACATCCCGATCACCGCCTTGCGCCATCCGATCTCAGTGATGGATATCGGTGCCCTGCACCAACTCATCAGGATCATTCGCCATCATCGCTTTGACATTGTCCACACCCACTCATCCAAGACCGGTCTGTTGGGGGGGATCGCCGCCCGTCTGACCAGGACTCCGCTTGCCGTCCACACCTTGCATGGCAATCCATTTCACTGGGGACAGTCACGCTTGACCTATCAGGCATTCATAGCCATCGAACGCCTGATCGCCCCCTTGTTTCACAAGCTGGTCTTTGTCAATAACTGCGACCGCGAACTCTGGCAGAAGCTGGGTCTTACACCTGCTGACAAGGCGATCACCATCAATAACGCCCTGTCTGATGAACTACGTCTGAAACTGGTGGCTATCGCTTCTAACCGTGAAATGAAACCTGTCGAGGCGACGCTTTCCCCCGGCACCTCCTGGCCGGAGGTTTTCACCATCGGCTCCACCTTGCGTTTCACCGCTCAGAAAAATACGATCCAGACAGTGACCACCGCCTGTCACATCTGCCGGAAACACTCACAAGTCCGTTTCGTCTTTGCCGGAGATGGTGAGCATCTCGACCTCTGTCGTCAGATCGTTCACTCTCTGAATATGACCGGGCGGGTGATCCTGCCCGGACTGGTAAGCGATATTCCAGCCCTGCTCGCCACGTTTGATGTCTTCCTGCTTTATTCCAATTGGGAAGCCCAGCCGATCAGCATTATTGAGGCAATGTACAGCGGGCTTCCTATCATCGGATCCGATATCCCGCCCATAGCTGAACTTGTCTCAGATGAATATCGTGGCAGCTTATACCACCCAAAGGACGCTATGGGAAAGCGTCCCTACGTATGGACAAGCGGTGCTTATGCAACAGACCGGAAGTGCCGGAGCGCTGTAGAAAAGCGCCCCTACACTCAGCACTCTTGCGGGTGGTTGGTCCGGCATGACAGTCCCACTGCACTCATGGATGCGATCGCCCGGATCATCCAGCTCCCCTATGCCAGGATCAGGGAGATGGGCAATAATGCTCTGGAGCGCATCCGGCACCAGTGTTCCTATCAAGCGATGACGGAAGGTTATCTGGCGCTTTACGACCAGATCGGAGACCTCCGGTGACCATCCCCATTCAGATCATTGTCAGTGCTCTGGTTGTCTTTACCGGAACGCTACTTATTGTCCCCGCCAATATCCGCTTCTCCCGCCGCTACGGTTTTTTGGCAAAACCAGATGAACGCAGGATCCACTTGCACACCCAGCCCGAAGCCGGCGGTCTGTCCTTTGGCATCATCATCGTTCTTGCCCAGCTTATCCTGGGTCTCCTCAACCTCGGAACCGATCCGCAGTTCGCCCAAAACTTCCTCAGCATCGGTGCCCTGGGCATAGTCGCACTGACGCTCGGTCTCTTTGATGACAAATACGAAAGCCGTGCCCGGTTCAAGATCCTCTGGCAGATCGCCCTGGGTCTGGCAATGTACACATTGGGCTACCGGATCAGCCAGATCACCAATCCCCTCGGTGACAGTTTCGCCCTGGGCTGGATGTCCCTGCCGGTCACCGTATTCTGGTTCGTGATGATCATCAATGCCATCAATTTCATCGACGGCATCGACGGACTGGCAGGCGGCATTGCCATTATTTCCGCTGCCGTGTTGCTCACTTTTGGCATTCGTGAGGCAAACCACACCGTGATCGGGATCACTTCCCTTTTGATCGCCGGCAATCTGGCTTTTTTAAGATACAATTTCCATCCGGCGCGCATTTTCATGGGCGATACGGGTGCCATCTTCATCGGACTCAATCTGGCAGCCGTTTCCTGTGCCGGAACCGCTCAGTTCAAAGGGATCACCACCATGACGATCATTATCCCGATCACCGTGATGTCCATTCCCGTGATCGACGTGATTCTGGCGGTTTTCCGGCGTTTGGGAACCGGCAGGATCTTCAAACCGGACAAGGCACACCTCCATCACATGATGCTCTCCGTCGGCTTGTCCCACCGGTCGATCGCGCTTATTCTATACAGCGTTACCTTCCTCTTTGGACTGGTCGCCACCGGTTTTGCCCTGTCCTCTCACAAATTACTTTTTGCCATTCTCGCAGGGCTGATGATGGCCAGCGTGATCATTGCTTACATCTTGCTGCACAAGGAGAACCACCGATGACCAGGATCATCTTCACAATCAACATCTTGCTGCTTTCGACTCTGATCAATGCCGCCACCTGGCTTACCGACACCAATACCACCTATGTCTTTGACCTGATGGTGCGCGATAATGATATCTATTTCAGTACCTGGGGCGGACTGGGACGCCTGGATAATGCCCTCGGACAGGACTGGTCAGCGGATATGACCCAGCGCTTGTGGACTGCTAATGACGGACTGGTCTCCAATGACGTCCGCACCGCCACTGCCATCGCTCAGACCGGCAATATCTGGGTGGGATCCTATGACAATGGCGTCTCCATCATCCGGGATGGCTCCACTCAGATCATCAATACCGGCAATGGATTACCTTCCAACCGGGTCGCCCGGATCGTGGACTTCGGCGCTTCCATCCTCGTGGGCACCGAACAGGGTCTATCCTTGTTTTACTATCTCGAGGGGGTGTCATTTCCGCTGCTTTTACACCAGTACAACGTGCAAAATACCGCTGGCGGACTTGCCTCGAACAATATCGTGGACCTGCTCCTCTCGCCGCAGGGCTACCTCTTTGTCGCCACCGATATCAGCGTCAGTTATGTCCATGTGGATTCGCTGGATATCGATCATGCCTGGAGAAAATGGAACAGCTTGAATTCTCCTGTCATTGACGGAAATCCGGTCAAGTTTGCCACCAATGAAACTGAGCTCTGTCTGGCATTTGGCAGGACGGTGCTCCGACGCTCGCTTGATCCCCATTCTGCCGACTGGACTACCTATTCCACCGCTCAGGGGATCATCGATCATCCCATCTCGGCAGTAGGCATAGACGCCTCCGGAATTATCTGGGTCGCTTATGGCACCTGGAACGAGAATAATCTCAGTTACTCGCGCAGCACCACCACGCTGCTCTCAAGGATCGCTCTCAATGGCAGCATTCTGCACATACCCGAAAATACCCGTGGTTTACATTCCTCTGTCATCTCCCGCATCGTCAATCATGGATCGGAGCTGTTCCTCGCCTCCTGGGGTGGCGGGATCTACCGCAGAGCCGGCACTCGATGGCGGAATTATCGTTCTAATTGCATCGGATTTCCCAAGATCAGCGACATCGCCGTGGACAAAAATCACAAGATCTGGTTCGGTAGTGGCAATCGCGGTCCGGGCATCGTCCGCAAAGGCACCATGGGCACCTCCGTACTCGATGGCGACCAATGGCAGACCTTCAACGTAGATAATAGTCCGCTCACCGCCGATAACGTCCTCTGCCTCGCCGTGGACAGTAACAACAAAAAGTGGTTTGGACCCTGGGACGTCTCATCGCTCAGCCCGACTTCCTGGATGCTGGGGATCACCATCTATGACGATGAAACCGGTGACTGGCAGCGGTTCACCCGGCAGGGTATCCAGAATTGGGATACCGAAACGCAGGACTGGTCGTCCATTATCCCCGATTCTCCCAGATTACTGGGCAATACCATCAGTGACATCGCGCTCGACAAGAACAATAACGTCCTCGTCGCCAGTTATACCGACGGCGTCAATATCTTTGGCAGCAGTTACGCTCTTCTCACCACATTTACCATTCCCAACAGCCCCCAACAAGCCATCGTCTATCTCTATCACAGCGGAGATAAATACTTTATCGGCACCAACAACGACCGCGGACTGGTCATCTGGAACGATGACTCGCTGCCCGTCACCGGTGGCGCGCATTGGCTCATCCCACCCCCTCCGGAACTCAACAATTGCATCGTCAATGAAGTGACGACGCTCGTCACCCGCTGGGGTGAAAGGCAACACTGGATCGCCACCAGCACCGGACTCTTTATGTGGGACGAGACCAATTGGTACAAGTATGATACCGATATCAAACGCCGCCGTTTCAACAATGCCACCTGGGAAAACGACATCCTATATTACGTGGATGAGGAACGCCTCTTTGGCTCAGTGCGCACCACACCCACCGCACTCCTGCTCGATCCGTTCAACCGGCTCTGGATCGGTAGCGTCGGCAATGGCTTTTCCATGTATGACCCGGTCAGCGAGCGCTTTACCAATTATTACATGAGTGTGTCGCCTTTGGTGTCAAATTATGTGACCGCCCTCGCCTATGACCCCCTCGGCGGATACCTGATCATCGGAACACCGGATGGCGTGAACCGCTTTGAAATCGGACGCTCGATCAAGACCGCCCAGACCATTCAGACCGTCATCGCCTTCCCCAATCCCTTTTCGCCCGAACGGGACGGCATCATCCGCATCAACAACTTCCCCGATGAGCACTTCCCTGCCGATATCAAATCCTGCCATATCTTCAACAGTGCCGGTGACCTCGTGATCAAGCTCGGGATCAATGAATTCGGCCGCTTTCA
This sequence comes from Candidatus Cloacimonadota bacterium, assembly GCA_016875595.1. Classification (GTDB taxonomy): domain Bacteria; phylum Cloacimonadota; class Cloacimonadia; order Cloacimonadales; family Cloacimonadaceae; genus VGPI01. Next base: position 97 of record VGPI01000124.1, on the reverse strand, counting down.
TTGGAACGGCAAGAACCAAAACGGCAAAGACGCCTCCTCCGGCGTCTATTACTACCTGATCTCCAGCTCCTCCTCCACCACCCGGGCCGGACAATTT
>VGPI01000123.1 GCA_016875595.1 Candidatus Cloacimonadota bacterium | reverse complement strand
GACCATGATAAAGAGGATGGCGGGCGCGATCTGGAGCGCGGTCTGGTGCACTCCGAACCCAAGGAAAAAGACATAGATGATCAGAAGTAGGATGTTTTGATGAGAGAAATCACGGCTCTTCTCCACCCAGATCAGGATCAGCCAGATGTTGATATTGACGAAGAACACCAGTCCGGAATAGACCTCCGCCTCAATGGCGTTCATCCAGAAGGTAAAGGAAAAGGCGGTAAAGCAGGCAGCGATCACTCCGGCAAAGACGGCATCCCACTTGCTGAGCTTGAACATGCTGACCAGCTTCACGGTCATCAGGTAAGTGAACATCACGGCTAAGGCGGATGTCAGGCAGGAGACGAAAGCAGCAATGATCGCATGCGAGATAAAAGAGCCAAAGATGGCTACAAGCGCTCTGCCAAAGACGATGTAAAAGGGATTGCCCGGAGGATGCGGAACTCCCAGAATGCTCATGCAGGTGGCGTATTCGCCGGAATCCCAGAAGGAGGTCGTTCGTGCCTGGGTAAAAATATACACGATCAGCGTAAACGCAAAGACCACCAAGGCAATGATGGTATTGGTTCTGGTATCGATCACTGACGTTGGACGGTGATCACTCAGCGTTATCTGCTCCCGTTTTTCCGGGATTCTGTAGTCCTTGCTTGAGCCCCCTTCGGAGGGTCTCTGAGTCATGCGGGACTTGATGTATTTCACATCGAGGTCTTTTCTTTGGGACATTTTATCTCCATGTCTGAATCGTGGAGCGCTTTTCTTCAGCGCTCATGGTTAATGTTCACCGGTTCAATCCTTGAGCCCGGTCTTGGCAAAGCTGGCAATGATCTGTTTCTGGGCGATGAAAAACAGCACCAGGATGGGCAGGATACTGAAAGTGGAAGCAGCCATCAAAAGGGTTGTCTGGGTCGATGCCTCGGCATTGAAATAACTTAAGCCGACCTGCAGGACACGTAACTCTGGTCGGGTGGTCATTACCAATGGCCACATAAAGCTGTTCCACGAACCGATCAGCGTAAAGATGGAGGCAGTGGCTATCACCGGTTTGGACAGCGGCAGGATGATTCTCCTAAGCATGCCAAAGGTGCTGCAGCCATCGATCGCTGCGGCATCAAAGAGTTCTTTGGGCAAGGACTTGAAATGCTGGCGGAAAAGGAAGATGACAAAGACATTGACGCACCAGGGCACGATCAATGCCTGATAGGTATCCAGCCAGTTTATCTTGTCGAGCAGCAGATACGAAGAGATCAGATAGATCGGCTCCGGCACCATCATCATACTGATAAAGAGGTAGAAGATCAGGTTTTTGCCCGGAAATTCCATCCTCCCAAACGCATAAGCCGCCAGAACGGAAGACAATAGCACCCCGATCAAAGTAATGAATGAGACGTATAAAGTATTGGAAAAGTAGGTGCCAAAGGGCACTTTACGGAATGCCTTAATAAAGTTCGACCACGTGAAACTGGGTATCTTCCGGATGAGATGCAGTTCACTGCTCGAGACACTCACGTACTCATCGATTATCTTGTTGTCTCTGTCCAGGATGTGGATGATGCTCTCCCGGCCTTTTTCCATGACAAAAAGCACCCGCTTCTCACCTGCAGCGGACTTCCAGATATATGATGATTCCTTGGGAACAAAGACCGATTCGTGCTTATTGAATTCTGCCTGGGTCATAAGTGAGGTGGACAGCATCCAGATGAACGGAACGATCATGAAGAGCCCGACCACCGTCAACAACGTGTATATGATTATCATTCTTAGTTTTGCCTGCATCTCGCACCTCAATAGTTCACGTATTTCTCATACCGTTTCTGCACCATGGTCAAGCCCAGGATGACAATGAACAATACAAGAGCAACAGCGCTGGCATAACCCATCTCCTGTTTGTCGAAACCCTGATCGTATATGTAATACACGATCAGACGAGTGGTGCCGGCGGGTCCTCCCTTGTCGGTCATCAGATAGACCTGGGCAAAGACCTGGAACATAGCGATTGTGGTCATCATCAGGATATAATAGGTCGTGGGCGATACCAGTGGCAAAGTAATGCGGAAGAACTGGCGGAACTTGCCGGCGCCATCGATCTCCGCTGCCTCGTAGTAATCCTTGGGGATATTCTGAAGTCCGGCAAGATAGATGATCGTATTATAGCCCAAGCTCTTCCAGATCGTGAGGATGATGATGGCAAAGAGCGCTTGGGATGGACCACCCGCCCAAGCAGGTAATTGAACCCCAATGCCCGAGAAGAAGATCTCAAAGATCCCCCGAGATTCACTCAACCATTTCTGGGGCTCGATCCCGACATATCCCAGAAAGGTGTTTGCCAGACCGGTCTGTTCATTAAAGATGATCTTCCAGACGATCGAGACCGCCACCATCGAGGTTACGAAGGGCAGGAAATACACCGTTCTGAACAGACCGCGTAAACGCTTGATCTGATTGAGCAGCACGGCAAACAACAGTGAAAAGACGATGCTTGCCGGCACCACGATAATCACCAGCCAGAAGGTATTGGTCATGGATTGCCAAAAGTCCTTGTCACTGAGCAGCTTGCCGTAGTTCTGAAAAGCGATGAAATCACCCGTCCCCTTGATCGTGGACTCAAAGAAACTGATCACAAATGACATTACAATAGGTATTAATCTGAAAGCCACCAGCAGAAACAGCGCCGGCAACACATACAGATAGGGGGATATCTTCCATTTTGTCTTCATTACCAAATCCTCATATAGTTATCAGACATCAGTTTAACGCTCACTATCCCTGCGAAAGTGCTTGTAGTCGATCTGGAGGTTATTGCACTTCCGGTAGATATTCTCTCTCGGAATACCGGAAATCCTTGCCGCATCCGTAAAATTACCTCCCGTATGTTCCAGTAGTGAGATCAGGTAGCAGTTCTCAAATTCTTCCTTTGCCTGCTGCCAGGGCTGATTGATATTAACTGCCGGAGCCGTATCACCTACATGCTCGGGCAGGATCGATTCCGGGAGGTCCTCGGGCTGGATGATGGAATGTTCTGCCAGGATGACGGAGTGTTCGATCGCATTACGTAGCTCACGCACGTTTCCTTTCCAGGAATAGGACAGCAGGATGGACATAACTGCCGGGGATACGGTCAGTTCCGTCTTCTTGTACTTGGTGCAGAATTCCCTGATAAAGGCGCTGGTCAGCAGTTTGATATCGTCGCGGCGTTCCCGTAGAGGCGGGATATTGAGGCTGATGACATTCAGGCGGTAATATAGGTCTTCCCGGAACGCTCCGAGCTCCACTTGTTCTTTAATATCCTTATTGGAAGCGGCGATCACCCTCACATCGGTCTGGATATCATGATCGCTTCCCACCTGCCGGAACACACCCGTTTCCAATACTTTGAGCAGTTTCACCTGGAAGGAAAGCGAGGTCTCTGTGATCTCATCCAGAAAGAGGGTTCCACCATTGGCTTCCTGAAAATAGCCGATCTTATCCCGCCAGGCATCTGTGAAGGCACCCCGTTTATGCCCAAAAAGTAAACTCTCCAGCAGGGTCTCGGTCAAGCTTCCGCAGTTCACCGAGACAAATTTCTTGAGCTTGCGCAAGCTATTGACGTGGATCAATTCGGCAAAGACGCTCTTACCTACGCCAGTTTCACCACTGATGAGTACCAGTGTATCCAGCCGGGCTACCTTTTTCACCCGTTGCAAGATATTCTGAACGGCGGGACTGTTGCCGATGATCATATCGGTCTCCAGATCACGCTGGACGAGTTCTGAAAGCCGTTTATTCTCTTCGATCAGCCATTGGTTACGCAGGATCTTCTCGACCAGGATATTGATCAGGTCCAGCTTCCGGATCGGTTTGACGATAAATTCCGCAGCCCCCAGTTTCATCGCCGTGACCGCATCCTCAATCGTCGCCTGACCGCTGATGGCAATGACTGCCACATAGGGATACTGCTGTTTGATCTCCTGGATGAGGTCAACACCATGTTCCCCTGGCAGGATCATATCGATGATGGCAATGTGAAACCGGGTCTTTTCCAGCAATACCCGCCCCTCCGCTAAGCTATTGGCAGTATAGACGGTATAGTCCCCACCCAACTGAGATTTGAACATCTGCAAGGTCTCAATGCTGTCATCCACGATCAGGATACGGACATCTGATTTATTGGTCATAAGCTAACAATGGAGCGCTTTGTCAAAACGCCCCTACGATAATATCTTGATCATCACGTGAATATCCGATCTGGTTTGATGCCAGTTCAGATAAAACAACTCGCTCAACCGGAGTTCGCCGGCATCCATAATCCGTGCCGGAGCCGATATTTGTTTGATCAGATCATCAAGGGTATCATGAATGCCCGGTTGTTCCTGACAAGTTACTTCGATCAGTGGGGTTCCTTCATCGGTTGCAGTCCTGATACCGATCTCCACCAGATCTTTCGTTTCCTGACCGGTCAGGGATAACATAAGCTTCTCAAAACACACCGTCAATAGCATCACCGAAGCATATACAATCACGGTTTCACTCGTCATGACCAACCCAATCCGGCAATGATGCTTGAAATGCAGATAATTCTCCAGGAACTTGATCTCATCCTGGAGCCATTGATTGAGGCAGAAGGATGTCTTGCGGAAGATCATTCTTTGGATCACGTTTTTGTATGAATTCCGGAGAATATCGTCGATCTTGAGCCCCGCCGTGTAGATCATTGGCAAGATCTCGCATTCCGGCTGGTCTTTCATCTTTTGTTGTGTATAACCCAGCACCAGATTCAAGGGTGTATTGATATTGTGGATCAGCCCTTCCAGGATGATCCGAAAAGACATCAGATCAGCGGTATAGTGCTCGAGAGATTGCTTCAACGACTTGCCCTGTAGATCTCAAATCCGGCACGGAAGATATGCATTGCCTTGGTCAGGTCGTCTTTGTTTAGGATATAGGCAATGCGCAGTTCGTCCTCACCCAATCCCGGTGTAGCATAGAAACCATTGGCAGGAGCGCACATCACGGTCTCGCCATCCACCTGAAATTCCTTCAGGAGCCAGATGACGAAATCCTCCGCATCGGGGACAGGTAACTTGACTGTCACGTAAAACGCTCCCTGGGGCTTGCGACAGACCACTCCCGGGATCTGGAGCAGCTCTTCGTAGACCAGATCACGCCGGGCTTTATATTCTCGCTGGATGGCTTCAATATAGTCATCCGGCAGATAAACACAGGCATTGGCGGCAAGCTGATCCACGGTTGGCGGGCACAAACGTGCCTGGGCAAATTTCAAGACCGCTGTCATCAAGCTCTTGTTCTTGGAAACAATGCATCCGATCCGAGCGCCACAAGCGCTGTACCGCTTGGATATACTGTCCACCAGGATGCCATTCTCTTCCATTCCGGCAATATGCATAACGCTGGTATGAACCGCACCGTCATAAACAAACTCCCGATAGACCTCATCCGAGATCACATAAAGCCCATGCCGGAGCGCCAGCTCACAAATCGCTTGCATCTCATCATGGCTATAGACCGTGCCGGTTGGATTGCCCGGGTTACAGAGCATGATCGCTCGCGTCCGGGGACCCCGCAATTTCTCAATTTGGGCGATCTCTGGCAGACAGTAACCCGTCTCCGCGTAGGTCGTGACCGGAACCAGAGCTACTCCAGCCATGGTGGCAAAGCCGTTGTAATTGGTATAAAAGGGCTCGGGTACAATAATCTCGTCGCCTTCGTTACAAGTGACCAACATGGCAAACACGATCGCTTCGGAACCTGCGGTCGTGACGATAATGTCATCCTCGCTTACGTGGATCCCATGTCTGCCATAATAGGTGACCAGACTCTTGCGATACACATCCAGTCCCTGTGAAGGACCATAGGCGATCACTTTTTCCGATAGCTCATGGTACACCTTCATCATCGCTGCCGGCGTCTCGATATCGGGCTGACCGATGTTGAGATGATACACCCTGATCCCCTGCTTTTTGGCAGCATTGGCATAGGGCATCAGTTTGCGGATCGGCGATGCCTGAATCTCGGCTGCACGTCTTGACAAATCCATAATCCTGTCCTTATTCTGTTCATTATTCCATAGTTTTGGAAGTGGATAAAATAGACAAGGAAAATCTCATGCTCCGAGTCTGTCTTGTGTTTAACTCTTAATATGGCTTCACGTTATACTTTGAATCATGATTATTTCTGCCATCTGACGAATCTGTGATCATCCTTATCGATCCGATTAGCTACAAAAACCGTAATGGTGACCACTTTTCTCCCGAACCCGGAAGGTCGTATGACCACAACCCGCTTTCCATCGGCCTTGATGGATACAATAACAGAAACAAACAACTCACGAAAGATCGTGTAAACTAATCATCGCCTGTCACACCGGCAGCTTACTGCCC
>VGPI01000122.1 GCA_016875595.1 Candidatus Cloacimonadota bacterium | reverse complement strand
AGGGAACGCTCACCGATGTCCATCATGACGTGTCCAACCATCCCCTCATGTTTGAGACGTTCCACGGCGACGCTCAAGCCATTGCTGACGGCATCGAGATAGGGCGTGTCGATCTGGTAGGGATCGCCGGTAAGCACGATCTTGGTGCCCTTACCGGCACGGGTGATGATGGTCTTCATCTCATGGGGCGTGAGATTCTGGGCTTCATCGATGATGATGAACTGCTTGGGCAAGCTCCTGCCGCGGATGTAGGTGAGGGGCTCGAGTTCCAGAAAGCCGTAGTCCATCAGATCATAGATCGTGGTCTTTTTGCGGCTCTTGTCACCGCTGTCGGTTTTGCCGGCAGGGGGCAGGAGGATATCCATATTGTCAAAGATGGGTTGCATCCAGGGATTGAATTTCTCGGTCTTGGAGCCGGGCAGATAGCCGAGGTCTTTGCCCATGGGGGAGATGGGACGGGAAATGACGAGGCGGGTGTAGCGGTCTTCGGTGATCACCTTGTGCAATCCGGCGGCGATGGCAAGCAGCGTCTTGCCGGTGCCGGCTTTGCCGGAGAGGGTGACCAGCTTGATCTCGTCATCTAAGAGCAGGTCAAACGCCATGTCCTGTTCAAAATTACGGGAAGTGATATTGTAGATCTCCTGACCGGTGTAATGTTCGAGGAGGATAAAGCCATTGCGGGCTCTGACAAAGCGGGTGGTAATGACCTTGTCGGAGGTGTCTTGGCGTGAAAAGCGGACAAATTCATTGGGGAAATAGATGTCGCCGGTATTGGGCAGGAAGCCGTCGGAGAGCAGCTTGCCATAGAGATCCGGACTCAGTTCATCCTCGCTCCAGCCGGTGTAATACTCGTCATAACGGACGTTGTCGGATTCATAGTTCTCGGCTTTGACGCCGACGCAATCGGCTTTGATCCGGACATTGGCATCCTTGGAAATGAGCGTGACCTCGCTCTCGGGGTATTTGTTTTTGAAATAGAGGGCGGTGCCGATGATCATGTTATCGACTTTGTCCATATACATCAGCTTGGAAGCGGTGTCGGTCACTTCGCGGTTGACGCTGATCTGGACGATACCGCCGTTATCGGTCTCCACGCCATTCTGCAAGCTGCCACGTTCACGCAGGGCATCGAGGTAGCGTCCGATCTGGCGGGCATTGCGGCTTTTTTCATCGACACCTTTCTTGAACTGGTCGATCTCTTCAATGACCACGATCGGGATCACGATGCGGTTCTCTTCAAAGGCAAAGAGCGCTTGCGGGCTGTGAATCAGGACGTTCGTATCCAGGACGAAGATCTTGTTGTTCATGATGGCTTCCTTACTTACGATAGATGTGGTTGATCAGATCGGCATGTTTGGGATGTTCATCCAGGAGTTTGCTGCGTTCCGCAATCTCAAAATCCGCATAGGTGAAGGATGGATACAAGGTGCAGCCACAGATCGTGTAGCTGTCCATTTCGACGACCTCTGCGGCAAACCAGGTCAGGCGGGGGATGACGAGCTGGAAGAGCTCTCCCTCGGAGAAACTGGGTCCCAGGATGAATGACTCCATGCCCCGCAGGTTGGAGATGACATACACCCGGATCGGGCTGCCACTGTAGTAGTGCCACATCTCGTCACAATTGATCCGGTGCCAGGTGGCAACTTCATTGCTGGGCAGCAGGTAGAGGATGGATGAGCCGATGGAACGCATGGGGAAGATCAGTTTTCCGCTGTTGTCGATGATGTCTGACTTGAGCAGGGACTGCCAGGTGCGGCGGTAATAGCCCCCTTCGGGGTGCTGGATCAGATTCAGCTTGTCGATGATGACTTTGTAATCTTTCATAATCCGCTCTTCTATTTATTAAGATAGTACTAAGTTAATCACCTGCCTCAATCGGTCAATAAGAATAATCCGGAGGAGGTGGTTTGTTCACTCCGGTGAGGCTGATGCTTTGATAAATCCGGTAAAGATGGGATGGGGCTTATTGGGACGGGACTTGAATTCAGGATGGAACTGCACGGCGAAGTAGAAGGGGTGATCAGTCAATTCGATCATCTCAATCAGAATGCCATCCGGGGATGAGCCGGAAAGAACCATGCCTTCCTTACTCAATGTGTCACGATAGCTGTTGTTCAATTCATAGCGATGACGATGACGTTCGTCGATCAGTTCCTTCTGGTAGATGCGCCAGGCGAGGGTATTCGGTTTGATCCGGCAGGGATACTTGCCCAGGCGCATGGTTCCTCCCATCAGTTTCAGATATTTCTGATCCCGCATGATGTCAATCACCTGATACGGTGAATCCTGGTCAAACTCGTTACTATGAGCGCTTTCCAGGTGGCAGACGTGGCGGGAGAACTCGATCACTGCCACATGTAAGCCGAGGCAGATGCCAAAGAAAGGAATCTTCTTGAGCCGGGCATATTGGGCGATGGAGATCTTGCCTTCAATGCCGCGGATACCAAAGCCACCCGGGATCAGGATACCATCCACTCGTTCCAGTTCCTTGTCCATGTCAAGTCTAAGGTAGTCACGTTCGGTATCGATCCATTTGATTTGGAGCTTCAGGTTCAGGTGTGTGGCAGCATGGAAAAGCGCTTCCTCGATGCTCTTGTAGGCATCCTGGTGCTTGATGTATTTACCGCAGACGGCGATGCACACCTTGTCCGCGGCTTTGTTCCTGGCTTCCAGGAAGGCGTTCCAGTCCTGCAGATCGATATCCCGCACCGGCAGATTGAACTGGTTACAGATCAGCTCTGGCACCCGTGCCGTCTGAAAGACCTGCGGTACTTCATAGACGCAGGGTACGTCGATGGCATTGATTACCTTGCTTTGGGTGACATTGGTAAAGAGTGCGATCTTGCTGTAGATATCGTTGTCAAAGGGCTTTTCCGAGCGACAGAGCAGGATATCCGGCTGGATACCGATCTCCCTGAGTTTATACGCGCTATGCTGGGTCGGCTTGGTCTTGAGTTCGCCGGCGGAGCTGATATAAGGGATATAGGTGAGCAGGATAAAGAGGGTATTCTCGGCTCCCATCTCCAAGCGCATCTGACGGATGGACTCGAGGAAGGGCAAGCTTTCAATGTCACCGACCGTGCCCCCGATCTCGGTGATGATGATATCATATTCATCGTCTAAGCGTTTGATCCGTGATTTGATCTCTTCGGTGACATGGGGGATGACCTGTACCGTCATACCGAGATAGACGCCTTCGCGTTCCTTGTGGATCACGCTTTCATAGACCTGTCCTGCTGAGCAACTGGAATGCCGGCTGAGTGCTTCATCCACGAATCTCTCATAGTGTCCGAGGTCCAGATCGGTCTCAGCTCCATCGTCCGTGACAAAGACCTCGCCATGCTGATATGGACTCATCGTTCCCGGATCGACATTGAGGTAGGGGTCAAATTTCTGGAGATTGACCCGATAACCCATCCGTTTGAGTAGCAGTCCGATCGATGCGGTGGCGATGCCTTTCCCCAGTGAGGACAGCACACCGCCTATCACAAAGATATACTTAGCCATCGTTTACCTTTACTTGATCAACACAAGGACTTCAGTTCGCTCAGGACTTCGCGGACGGCATTGACGGTAAAGTCCAGATCTTCCTCGGTATGGCGGTAGCAGATATAGCCGTGGTGGTAGGGCTGGAGGAAGACGCCACGGCGGATGAGCTGGGTGTAGAACTCAGTGCGGAGTTGCTTATACAGCCCCGTTTCATCCTTCGGGAAAGTAATGAACGGCATCCAGGGTGCACCGGAAAAGACCGCGGGGATACCGGATTCGGCAACGATCTTACTGACCTTCTCCGCAAAGCATTTGCCTTTGTCGGCGACCACATCCAGCACTTTGTCACGCTGGAGAATCTCAATGGTCTTCAGGGCAGCGATCTGGGCATCACTATTGGGGAAGAAGGTGGAGGAGAGGAAGACCTTGTCGGCAAGAACGCTCATGATTTCCCTTTTACCAACGAGAGCGGCGATGGGATAACCATTTGCCATGGCTTTGCCGACTGTAGTCAGATCCGGCGTTATGCCAAAATACTCCTGCGCACCGCCAATCGCGCAACGGAAACCGCTGCGGATCTCATCATAGATCAGGACGCAGCCATATTGATCAGCGAGCCGTCTCACGCCTTCCAGATAGCCGGGTTTGGGCATTTGCACCTCGGCTGCCAAAGGATGTCCGACGGGGGTGACGATGATGCCAGCCAGGTCGTCGCCATGCGTTTTGAGCAGGTCTTCCAGTTGATCGAGGTCATTATAGTGGAATTCCAGGATGTCTTCATAGAGTTTGGGTGGGATACCGCCTTTCACCTCCACGCACCAATCGTGCCAGCCATGATAACCGCAGCGGGCGATCTTGGTTCTGCCGGTGTAAGCACGGGCGACCCTGATAGCGATGGTCGTGGCATCGGAGCCGGTCTTGACGATCGCTGCCATCTCACAAGAGGGGATGATCTCGATGAGCTTCTCGATCAACCGGTTCTGCGTGGGTTGCGTAAGTGAGAAGCAGAAGCCCTTGTTACGGATCTGCTCAATCACGGCATTATCGATCTCTTCCTCGCGGTAGCCGATGATGATCGGACCGTAGGCACAGAGGTAGTCGATATATTCATTGCCATCGACATCGATGATACGTCCGCCTTTGCCGGACTCAAAAAAGATGGGATATTCACCAGGAACGAAGTTATAGGGACGACGGATGCCGGCAACGCCACCGGGCACGATCCGCTGGGCGTACTCAAACATTGCGAAGCTCTTATCGAGAGTGAGTTTATCTGTCATGATCAATTCTCCTTACGGTGCCACAAAGTGGCGATTCCCATGCCGCCGCCGATGCAAAGTGAAGCCAGTCCCTTTTGGGCTTTGCGGCGGTTCATTTCATGTAAAAGCGTTACTATTATCCTGGTTCCGCTGGCTCCGATCGGATGTCCGAGCGCAATGGCACCGCCATTGACATTGACTATGGATGGATCCAGGGTTCCGATCCCTTCTGTGGTCAGTCCCTTCAATACCGCAAGCGACTGAGCAGCAAATGCTTCATTCAGTTCTGCCAGCTCGACGTCTGCCAGGTTCCAGCCACTTTTGGCAAGGACTTTCCGGATGGCATAGACCGGACCGATGCCCATGATCGAAGGATCCACACCCGCACTGGCACCGTCAACGTAATACGCCAGGGGCTTCAAGCCCAGCTCCAGTGCCTTGTCCTCGCTCATCAGAAGGAGCATGGCAGCACTATCATTGATCCCGGAACTATTGGCAGCGGTGACCGTTCCGTCTGCTTTGAACGCGGGACGCAGCTTGGCAAGGGACTCGGCAGTAACGCCTCGGCGGGGCATTTCATCGGTCTTGATCACGAGCGAATCACCTTTTTTTTGAGGAATGACCACCGGTACGATCTCGTCATCGAACTTTCCATTGTCCATCGCAGCTTCGGTGCGGTTCTGACTTATAGCTGCATAGGCATCCTGTTCAGCACGTGAGATATCGTATTGAGCGGCAAGGTTTTCTGCCGTGACACCCATATGATAGTCGTGGAAGATATCACTCAAACCGTCACGGATCATCAAGTCCTGCATCGTCTTGTCTCCCATTCTGCCACCCCAGCGGGCATCAGGCAGGATGTAAGGGATCTGGCTCATGTTCTCGGTACCGCCGGCAAGGATGACATCAGCTTCACCACTGGCGATCTTAAGCGCTGCTATGGCGACGGACTGCATACCTGATCCGCAGACGTGATTGACCGTCCAGGCAGGAACGGAGACCGGGATACCGGAATGAACGGCGACCTGACGCGAGATATTCTGTCCTTTACCGGCACCGCATACGTTGCCGATGATCGCTTCATCGATCATTTCAGGTGCGATTCCGCTTTCAGCGAGGACTGCCTGCGTCACAATCACGCCTAACTGGACGGCGGAGACATCCTTGAACACACCGCCGAAAACACCGATGGGAGTGCGTTTTGCACTTACGACCACGGTCTTTCTCATGGTTTCCTCCCTATTGTTTGATTTGTTTTTTTCCCTTATCTCTGAGAGGGTTTTTTTAGTCAATAGGATTATCCGCTGTCGTACGGTATCAGTAATGTCACAACCGCGAACCCATTTTTTTTTCAAATCAAATCGATGATAGCAAACTGCATAATAACTCCGGCGAAGCCGATCCCTAACACAAACATCGCTTGTCCGTTTCACAAACTTTGCTTATGTAACAGCCGAACTGGGTTCGGGAAACAGACAAGCCTCGAGTATGTAACAGACGAACTGGGTTCGTGCGCTGGCAAGGTCACTACATTCATCCTGACCTTTCACTCTGGTTTCGAGTCGGGTTTCCCTCGAGTTCGCTTCGAGTCTCGAAGCCATCTCGAAGCGAAGGTAAGGCGAAAGTGTAGCGAAGAATGAGAAAGATGGAGAA
>VGPI01000121.1 GCA_016875595.1 Candidatus Cloacimonadota bacterium | reverse complement strand
CGTATCATGGATCATGCCGCGCTCCAGTTCCTCGATTGCATCTTTCATGGATACCGGTTTCTTGAGCAGTTTGACGGTGCGGACGTTCTCGGCAAAGCGAAAGACCTCTTCGGTAAAATCGGTCGGCTGGATAAAGGCATTGTCATCCACGAGGGTAACGGCGCGCTCGATTTCATTTTCCAATTGACGGACATTTCCAGGCCATTCGTAGCGTTCCAAGCATTTCATCGCTTCATCGGTGATGCCGGTGACATGTTTGTTCATGCGTTTGTTGTACTTGTCGAGGAAGTGAATGGCAAGCAGCGGGATATCCCCGGGACGGTCTTTGAGGGCGGGCATCTGGATGCGGATGACGTTGAGCCGGTAGTAAAGATCCAGACGAAAGTCACCACGTCTCACCTTCTCGATCAGAGGGATGTTGGTGGCACAGATCACCCGAACGTTGACCCTTTCCACTTTGGTCGAGCCGACCCGCTTGACCTCTCCCTCCTGCAGGAAACGAAGCAGTTTCGCCTGAGTGGATAAACTGATATCGGCAATCTCATCGAGAAAGAAGGTGCCACCATCAGCGATCTCAAACAGTCCTTTCTTGTCATAGGCAGCGCCGGTGAAAGAGCCTTTGACATGTCCGAAGAGCTCACTTTCCAGTAGCGATTCCGGTAGCGCTCCACAGTATTGGGCAACGAATGCTTTGTTACGACGATTACTGCTATAATGCAAGGCACGGGCGATCAGTTCCTTTCCGGTACCGCTGGGACCCTCCAGGAGGATCGATGTGGGTGTATCCTTGATCTTCTCGATCAGGGCAAAGATCTTGAGCATCTCGGGGCTCTTGCCGATGATATCGGAATAGAGACTATCGGCGATAAGCTGTTCTCTGATAATGGCATGGGATTGTTCTAAGCTGGCAGAACGGAGATTCTCGATAATGACGATGACCTGATTGGACAGAGCGCTCAGAAGGTTCACCATCCGCTCGGAAAAATACTGCGTTCCACTGCTGCAGAAGAGCAATACCACCCCCTGTGTCCGCTTGCGGATGATCAGGGGCAAGGTCAGGATGTTGTTGAATTTAGGGGCAAAATGAGGTTGCTTATGATTCTGGATCTGTCCGGATTCATAGCACTTGGCACATAGTTCAAGCAGGACGGGATAGCTCTTATCATCGTGGTGGAAGTTGAAATACACCTTGTAATCCCATGATTCCGGCAAGGATAGATTTTGATGCAGACACAGGATCCCGCCATCGGCATCAGAGATATCCACCAGTGACGACAAGGATTCATCCAAAAGAGAATCCAGATCGCTGATGGCATTGAGCTTTTGCGTGATCTCGTAGAATTGATTGAGCAGGTCTTCTTCGAATTTGCTTTCTTTGAGCTGGAGGGAGTATTCGCGGGAGATATTTTGGGTTAGCATATCGTTCTTTTCGAGCAATTTGATGGATCCATACTGGCGGATGATCTTCTTGTTGTTCTTCAGGATCTGCAGTGCCTGTTCCCAGTCCTTGAGCTCAAAGAGCACCGCTGCCAGTTCATAATTTGCCAATGAGAGCTCATAATTGTTGTTGGACTCGATAAAGCATTGGATGGCTCGATTCAAATGAGCTTTGGCAGCATCCGGGCTCTTCCTTTCCAAGAGCGCTCTGAGGTAGGCGGTCTTACCGATCTCAAACTGGTTATTGATCTCTCCAGCGATCTTATCCGCCTGCCCCAGATAATAGTCAGCGCTCTCAAAATTGCGGGTCAGGATAAAGTAATATGCCTGTTTGTGACAGCCCTCGATGATCTTGTCCCGCGCATTGAGTTGCTTGAAGAAGTCAAAGCTCTCCATCAGATAGGGATACGCTTCTTTGAAGTTGTGACGTTTGGTGAGCACGCTACCCAGATTGCCGTATAATTCTGCCCGGATATACTCATCACTGACCGTTGGTAACAGCTCCAAACCCTTGAAATACAGGTCATAAGCCAGATTGAGTTCATTCTGCTTCTCATAGACCTCACCCAGGTTGTTGTAGGAGCGGAGCAGCCCTTCAGTGAAGTTGTTCTCCTCCGACCGCTTGATCGCCTGCTCATAATACTCGATCGAACGGTTCCAGTCACCTTTTTTGAAGAACAGAGCACCCAGATTATTGAGCGACGCCACCGTATTGCGGAAGAAGCCAAAATTGACTGCGGTCTCCAGGGACTTGAGCAAGGTATCTTCAGCGCGTTCAAACTGACTGTGATCCATCAGGGTTACGCCGATATTATTGTAGATATTGGTGATGTTATATGGATCGCTGAGCAGTTTCTGGATCTTGAGCGCTTCCTCTAAGTAATACAGGGAGCGTTCCTGATCGCCTTTGTCGTCCATCAGACCGCCCAGGTTATTGTAGCACACCGAGATGCCGTTCAGGTTATAGTTCTCTTTCTCCAGAGTCAAGCTCTTGAGGAAAAACTGCTCGCTGATATCCCAATCACCCTGAAACATGCTCAGGACGCCGAGGTTATTGTAAATCGCCGCCAGCCCATTGAAATCCTCAGCCAGGTTATACAAGCTTTCGGCATCCTTGAATGCTTGTTCCGCCTGATCCCATTCATTGATGTAATAATGGATCTTGCCTCTGATCTTTTTGGCTTCGGCTTGAACAAGATAGCGCTTGTTTTTGTCATCGATCTGGTTCATGCTCTTGAGCACGTCATCCAGCGCCTCCGATGCCTCATTGAACAGCTCCGATTCCGCCAGAATATCCGCTTTGAGCAGTAGTATCCTGGATTTCCAATAGGGATCAATCGTATCCGGGCTGTATTTCTTGATGATCTCCAGCGCAAAACTGGACGAATTGACCACAAAGAGATTCGATGCCAGATGATGGATGATCTGTTCAGCCGGGAGCTTGATTTCGGAACACAGGTGCAGGCATTGCCGGAAATACTCGATGGCTTCATCTTTCTGATTGAGTTCGGAATGCGATATCCCGATCTTGAGCAGGATCTGCAAGCGCTGTTCATTACGCTTCTGCTTCTTTAGAATATAAGCATGGATCTTGAGCAGGCTGTCGTTGTCGGACATCATATAAAGGTTCTGCTCGACCAGGTCAAAGAGCAGTTTGTCATGTCGGTTATTGAGCATCTGGAGATTTACCCTTACCTGAGGATAAAAGCTGTTCTGCTTCAGGATTGTGTCCAAGTTATCCACGAAACCGCTGTCCATGATCCCGGGATTCTGTTGCAGCCAATTCTGGAAGGTCTTTTTCTTTTGAACCAGGCACCGGTTGTTCCTACAGCCAATCAAACGTAACTCGGTCAGTTTCTTTAGAGTGGCGGAATAGTTTTCGGTGTCGACGAGGGTCTTGAGCAGGTCTGCCGAGACGTATTCGCCCAGCACAAAGATCGCCAACAGCATCTTTTTCTGATCATTAGTCAGTTCCGCCAGTTCCTGCCAGTAGATCTCGTCGGCGCCATAGGTTTTGTCCAGGAAATCGGAGAGATTGAAGTGGCGGTCTTTGAACTGATTGAGCATCTCGGTAAGGATCTTTTCCAGGATCATCAGATTTCCACCACTGATCTTGTGCAGGATCTCGCTTTCGCTGATATACCCCAGACCGCCGTTTGGAAACACGATTGAGAGTAAACTTTGGATGTCGTCTGTGCTCAGTATTGGGATCTTATACACCTCGGAGAATGGGAAGAGCCGCTCCTGGGTCACTACCACGATCTGGATGCCGGAATCCTCCGTATGCTGAACTAAGTATTGGATAAAGTCCCGGGTAAAAGGATCCAGGACATCGCAGTCGTCCATAATCAGCACCTGCGGGTGCAGCAGTTCCCGGTGCAGGAGTTGTTCCGAGAGGTAATAATACAGGTCATACTTCCTGCCGGTGCGGAAGCGGCGGGAATGCTCCACCAGGAGTGTGGTCAATTCCTCATCATCGACCCCTGTCAGCATCCGGACGATCTCGCTCATCTGGTTAAAACACATCGGATGTGGACTGAAATAGTGGATGCGGTTGTAGTTATCCTTGATGGCATCGATGATCGGATTGATCAGATAGGACTTCCCACTACCGGATTTGCCCGTAATCTCAATCAGGTGACTGCGCGATGAATCCCTCAGTTTAGCCGTCAGATCACTCAGCGCAAACCTCTGCGTCATAAAACTATGTATCGTCTGAAACAACATCTCGGGCATACATACCTCATCTTTCTTTTAACCGGATATGTCTTTCTGGTTGACACTGTAAAACAAGGTGACAATGTGTCAAGTAAAACATCGAAATTTTCCATAAGACCTGTAAACCAAAGTGACAGGAGGCATCGCTGATTTTCCCGGGACAGTAAATCCAATGTCCATGCTTCTTTTCTCACACTAATTACACACTATACGCTTTATGAAAGATCTACAGCCCGTTCCGAAACGGAAGGTCCGAAAACATGGCTTCATTCCTTATAGGTAGACAAATCTCCAAAGTGTAGACAAAATGCCGTTCAGTCCTTTATTGATCAGCATCCACGGCGCTGTCACCCTGATGCTGTAAGTCATGATGCTTGCAAGCCCCATGTGACACTCAACTCAAGGCACTCTTGAATACAACCTCATTCATAATGACTGACGCCGATGATCAATCTACTCACCGATTAGATTATGAACCATCGGATAAAGATCAGCCCATCCATGATTAACGCCATTTTACTTGACAATTATCCAGTGACGGAGCATGAGAATAACAAAGTAGATCTAAGCTCAGGGAGTGATAGAATGAAACTGATGATATTAACGCTGGCACTGCTTCTGTGTCTGGGAAGCGGATGGGCACAGGGCATCACCGGTGACTGGCATGGGATGCTGGATTTCGGGGGAATGAAACTCCGGATCGTGTTTCATATCAAGGCAAGTGCAGAGGGATACTCAGCCACCTTCGACAGCCCGGATCAAGGAGCTTTCGCCCTTCCGATCCAAAGCGTGACCTTCGAAAATCCAAATCTGACTATGAAGGTGGATTCACCTCCCATTATCTATAGGGGTGAACTGAACAACGACACTATCACGGGCACTTTCAATCAATCCGGCTATGAACTGCCTCTGGATATGCAACGTCAGGTGATCGACAAGCCGGTGTACATCAGACCTCAGGAGCCCAAAGAACCCTTTCCATACCAGGAGGAAGAGATCGAATTTGCCAATCCGAGAGCTGGGATCAAGTTATCGGCAACTCTCACCCTTCCACCTGGCAAAGGTGCCTTTCCCGCCGTCGTCCTGATCAGCGGAAGCGGTCCTCAGGATAGAAATGAAGAACTGCTGGGACACAAACCCTTCTGGGTAATCGCTGATCATCTTACCCGAGCCGGTATAGCTGTCCTGCGATTTGACGACCGCGGAATTGGTGGCTCGGAAGGCGATTTTGCCACTGCCACGACATTGGATTTTGCCTCGGATGTGGCAAGTGCTGTGAGGTACCTGCAAGACCGCAAGGAGATCAGTGGCATTGGCTTGGCAGGACATAGCGAGGGTGGGATCATTGCCCCTCTGGTCGCGGTGGAGATACCCGAACTGAAGTTTATTATCCTGCTGGCTGGTACCGGGGTACGGGGTGATAAGCTATTGCTGCTGCAAGAGGAAATGCTCTGGCGGGTGGACGAGTCGGATGAGGCAAAGATCGATAAATATTTGAAAATCAACCGCGGCATCTTTGAAATGGTCATTCGTGAAGCAGATACTGAACTTCTGACAAACCGGATGCGCGTATTTTTGGCGCAAAGCATCGCCGAAGGCGAGATCGATATTCCGGAGGGCTTTTCCCAGGAGGACATCATCAGCCAGCTCATTGAGCAAATGACCAATCCCTGGATGCTCTTTTTCGTCCGTCATGATCCTGCTCTCGTCCTGGCAAAAGTAAGCTGTCCGGTTCTGGCTCTCTTTGGCTCCAAAGACCTGCAGGTTCCTCCCACACAGAATCTGGAGGCGATCAAATCAGCGCTTAACCAAGCCGGTAACACCCAATACAAACTGATCGAATTTCCGGATCTTAACCACCTCTTCCAGACCGCCGAAACCGGACACCCCAGCGAATATGCCAGGATCGAAGAAACCATCGCACCCCAAGTCCTCGAAACCATGACCAACTGGATAAAGGAACTGCTCGCGAGGTAGGGCAGCGGACCCGATCGTAGGGTCGCGTCCTTCAGCGACCCATAAAGAAGCACCGATTAGCTTCTATCAGCAACCCAATTTGGCAGGATCCCGGGTCATGCCATCTTCTGCACATTATTATTGATCATGACCAATTTAGCTCCGGAGGAGCGATACAATATTAGCCGAACTTGAGCAATTTATCTTCTAACGTATTGATACATATAGCCGAGAGGGAATTTTGGGCACTAATCTCTACACTTTTACTTTATTGGTGATCTGGTTCTTATTCACCTTAACTTTG
>VGPI01000120.1 GCA_016875595.1 Candidatus Cloacimonadota bacterium | reverse complement strand
TCCCTGAAGGGCTTGGCATTCTTCCCGGCAGATCAATCTGCCTCTCAGGTCATAAACGCTGATCAAGACCTTCTGTGCCTTGGCGCTGCGGTAGTTCAGAGTAGTGGAAGAAGCAAATGGCGATGGCGCCAACGAAACTGCCTGCAGGGTTGCCGGAGGCATCAGATCATCCTGAATCGAAGTTGTACTGATGATGTTCCAGGTAATGGTATGGGCATAGTCATCACTGGCAACGATGCACTGGACAGTGTGTTCGCCGGCGGAGGAAAAGCCGGTTTCAAACAGGAAGTCGTTCATCCCCTGCTGCAAAACGCCATCCACGTACCAGGCAAATGTAAGCGGTGAATTGTCAGCATATGCCTCCACAATGAACATCACGGGCTCTCCCCCATCGTAAACAACCGTGGAAGTATCAGTTGGAGTAACGGTTCCGATCCTCAGATCGAGCATACTCAAACTGAAGATATTGACCGGTGTAAGGGGCAATCCGGTAGCGTTGGTAGGAACCTGATTGATCTCCTGGATTACGTCCAGACCCTCGATGGCTTTACCGAAGATAGCATAGATCCCGTCGAGATGAGGATAAGCGCCGAGAGTAAAATAATACTGGGACCCGGCAGAATTGGGTTGAGCGGTTTTTGCCATTGCCAGGATCCCTGCCTGATTGTGGAAAAGGTAGGGACTCGTCTCATCCGGAATGGTGTATCCGGGTCCGCCATATCCCGTGCCATAGGGACATCCGTCTTGAATGACAAAGCCAGCCACCACCCGGTGAAAAATGAGGTTGTTGTAAAAGCCGCTATTGGTCAGATTGATGAAATTGGTAGCGGTGATCGGCATCAGATGATCATAGATCTCAGCGGTGATCGAACCCATCGAGGTCTGCCAACGGGCAAAACGCAAAGCCCCCAAAGCGCTGGGAATGCACAAGCTCAATGCCAACAGGAAACATATCAGGTAACGGACGGAAGTTTTCATGTCACAACTCCATTGTAATCAATAACGCTATCCTGTTCGACCGGCGTTTCCGGTCAAGTATTTTTATCGGTCAATTGGTTGTTTAGCCAGAATGGCTGAATTGAATGTGATCAAGGTAAGATCGATTGATGCCGGTGTCTCCGGATACGGGCTGCAGGTGTTTACGGTAAGTGGCGCGGCGCAGATCAAACCGGGATCTGCTTTGCGCCAGAGATTCCTGCCAGAGTTGCGTCTGCAAAGGCAGCATCGCTGTATAGACCTGTAAAAAGCGGTTCACGGCATTGATGAAGGGCTGAAACTCCATCTGCGCTGCCCAAAATAGAAAAAGATGAGTAAGATCGGCTTCTGGAGGAGCATAACGGCTGTCCGCAAAATCGACCAGAAAGACCTGAGCACCCGAAACCAGGATGTTCCGGGGTTGATTGTCCCAATGGCAGAGTGCATTGATCCCATCATAGGTGGCGAGATGAAAGCCGGCAATCGTCTCTGCCAGATGAGCAGGGATCTCAGCGTCCCAGCAATCCAGATAGGATATCCCATCGATCTTTTGGACGCAGATGGTATCGGGAGGGATAAACTCCACCAAACGGGGGAGCATCGGCAGATCCAGACGATAAGCAGCAAGCTCCCTCTCCAGTGCCTGAGGATCAGTCAGTTTCTTGGTGAAAATCTTGTCTGGAGCAGTGATCAGCAGGGAATCAACCTCAAGAGAGATCGAGAGTGAAAAGCGATCTGATATCACTGGTGGTGAGCTGTTTGAGTAGCTGCTGTCCATGATCGATGACAGTGCGGAATATTTCCAGCTTGCCCTGTTGCAAAGCCAGGATCTTCTCTTCCACCGTGCCTTTGGTGATGAGACGGAAGACCTGAACTTTGCTGGTCTGGCCGATCCTGTGAGTGCGGTCGATCGCCTGATTCTCGATCATGGGATTCCACCACGGGTCATAGAGGATCACCGTATCGGCGGCGGTGAGATTGAGTCCGGTGCCACCGGTCTTTAAGCTGATCAGGAAACAGCTTACGCCCGGGTCGTTGTTAAACCGGTCAACCTGTGCCTTCCGATCCCGGCTCTGGCCATCCATATAGGAATAGGTGATACCGAGCTGGTCAAATGTAGTGCGAATGATCCGGAGCATTTGAACAAACTGACTGAATACCAATACTTTGTGATTGCTCTGCAGGGCATCTTCCACGAGCTCGACCAGTTGCTCCAGCTTGGCGGAGACCTCGACTCCGGACAGGATATCGGAATTGACCAGCGCTGGATGGTCACAGACCTGACGTAACTTGGTCAATGCCGCCAGAATATTGATGTAATTGACCGGAGCGTTGGTGGTCGGGAAAAGCGTCTTCTTGACCATATCCAGGATCTGCAGGTAGGTTTTTTCCTGGATGGAAGTAAGTTTGCACCAGGATATCTGCTCCTGCTTATCGGGCAATTCAAGCAGGACATCCCGTTTCATCCGGCGCATGATGAAAGGTGCGGTCATCCGGCTGAGGCGCAGGGAATTCTGCTCCGGATCGGGAGGATTGATGTAGTCGTCGGTAAAGCGTTTGATCGAACCAAGGTAATCCGGCATCAGAAAGTCAAAAATCGACCAGAGCTCTGAGAAGTTGTTTTCCATCGGCGTTCCGGTCAGTGCCAGACGGTGTTCGCTCTTCAGTTTTTTGATGGCAAGAGTGCGTTTGGCACGGATGTTTTTCACATGCTGTGCCTCATCCATGATGATCCATTCGAAGCGCTTGTCCATCAGGGTCTTGATATCATTCAGCACGACACTATAGGAAACGATGAACAGCTTGATGTTTGGTTTGTTGTACAGTTCCTTGCGTTGATAAGCGCTGCCTTCCACGATGCAATGACTGATCTCGGTGTGAAACTTCTCGATCTCGGCAGCCCAATTGAAAAGCAGGGTCTTGGGACAAATCACCAGATTGGGTCTCTCACTGGTGGAAACTGCGATAACGCTGAGTGCCTGAATGGTTTTCCCCAAGCCCATCTCATCGGCAAGTAAGCCATTGAGCCGGAAGTCCCTGAGCATCATGATCCAGCTGATCCCCGCCTTCTGATAGCCACGGAGAACGGTCTGGAGGTAGATCGGTAAATGTGATGCCTCGCTATGGCGGCGCAAGACAAGGGCTTCCGCCATCCTTTGCAACGTCGCGTCATTGCCAAAGGCAATGTCGGGATTATCCTCTTTGAGCCGTTGATAATAGGGCAGGTTCATCAGTCGTGAACGGTAGATTTTGTCCTTTCTCAGTTCGCTGCGCCGGATGACCAGGTCGATATCCTCATACACCGAGGGATTGGTGATCATCACTAAACGACCGTCTTCCGTATGCAGGAACGGCTCACCGGAGCGGAAGTAACTGGCAAGCTCATCATGGGAAAAGGAAAAGTCCTTGTAATGATAGACCACGCTGTATTCAAACCAATCGATCTCATCCGCCTGTTTCGCTTTGATCTGTACCGAAAGATGCACTTTGTAAACAAAATCCCGACGGAGCTCAGGTGCTATCTCGATCTCCCACTCGGTCTCGGAAAGATCAAGAATGGCTGATTTAAGGATCTCCTTTTCCTCCGCCCCGCTGAATATGATCTGGGAGTGTTGTTCCAGACGCTCCAGATTGACGTTGGGAAAGCGGTTCAACAAGACATCCACCCGCGCAAAAACAAAAGGCGGTATGTGAAACCATGCCGTGGGAAGGGGATCACCTGCATCCTCAGAACCGGCAGACCGGTATGCGCTATTGATCAGAGTGGAGCGAAAACGCAAGACGGATAACGGAATCTCCGCCTCTCCGGCAAAGGTAAGGTTGCCCTGCATCGCCACATCATCACTCAATGGCGATAAACTGAGCTTCAGATGCGGAGGGTCAGCATAGATCACAGGAAAAGAGATATCCTCCGTAAAATCCAGATAGACCCCGGTATTCAATATCAACTTGTGAACGATCGTCCGCAGATAGACCAGATCACGCAGACCGGCACGCCAGTCAAAACTGAATAGCTTCTCCGCAGTCACCTGATTGAAAGGCAGGTGAACGGTATGAACGTGATTACGGAAGAACAGCCACAAGGGCTGGCCATAATACCAGGCGGATAGTTCGCTGGTCAAAACGGGATGGACGCTGTATTCATCTTTGCCCAGAGGGCTGATGCGGATCGTAAAATCCGGATGCTGACCACCAAAGATCAATGCCTCGCCTGTCTCTTTGACCGTGAAACGGCAAGAGGAATTCTGCATCAAAGCCAAAGCGGAGGCAAAGCCGCTTTTGTAGATAGTATAATAATGACTGCGGGGATTGAAGGATATCCGGTGCTTGTGAAGCCATTGCAGAAGCATGATATCCGCATCGGTAAAGACCTTGGCTTGTTGTTTCCTGTCCTCTTCGCTTTCTGCCGCAGCTTCTTCAGGGGATGTAACCAGATATTGGATCAGTGCTTTAACGTCCATCGGCAGGAATTCATCCAGGTGGAACCTGATTTTATCCGCCTCCGGTTCGTAAATGCCCTCAACGGCGATATGTGCTTGCTGAACGATCTCCAGCCAATGCTCTCCCCCGCTCAGGATCTCGCCAAAATAGGTCTCCACACTCTCGTCCTGGAGAATGTCGGTGGAAAGATAGTGATAGGCATAGCGCAAAATGGATAGGTAATGGCGGCATCCGGGATCGTCCTTGCACTCGGCACAAGAATGAGCCATTACCATTGCTGAGGCAGGATCATAAACAATATCCACATAAGCACTAAAGACCTCCAGGCGTTGCCGGACGGGAAAGAAATGCAGATGAATGTGCTGTTCGTCCCGTGACTTCCAATAGAGCAATTCACCCTTGTGTAAAGGGATCACTGCATGGTTGAAAAACCAGGTGGAGGAATGTGTATGATAATCCTGAGCAAAAAGGCGTGCCACACTATCTCCCGGCTGCCCTGGCTCGGCTTTCAAGCAAATAAGCGCCTGTGCCAGTGATAACTATGCGTCTATTTATGGTCGTTCTCCTGTTTGACATCTGGGCATTTGTCCTGATCTGTTTCTCTTTACCTCTGATCCGTAACCCGCAGTAAAACCGGACAATCAAGGGATCGCAGGCGGTCATTGTGCGGTCATCTCCTCAGGATAACACCAACCTCAGGCAAGAGAGAAGATCAACAAAGCTACACGTATCGCTCAAATTGAATGGTGTTAAGCGGTCCTGTTCATTCTTGGGATAGGATCAACGGAAAGGATCGATATCGTCCGAGTCATCCTCGTCATCATCCCAGTCGTCATCCTCGTCGGATATCCAGTCGGGGCAAAAACCCAGGTTTTCCTGATAGTCATAGCCATCCACGTTATCGAGACCGAATTTATCAAGCAACTCCTGCTCCCAGAACGAGTAGTAAACTGTGTCGTTTTCGACTGCCCAGACCAGGACGGGTTTTCTGTATTTTCTCATTTCAACTTTATCATTCTCAACCAGATCAAGGAATTCCACAATCCTTTTCTTGTCGCTTTCCTGCTTGAAGATCATCTCTTGCTCCTTAGAACATATATTCGACCGAGGCACCGACCCGGTTTTCGCTGTATTCTCGCAGCTCACGCACCAGTGCATTCGGTGAATCTATATTCCTAAAGACGTGTGTGTAGTCAAGATTTATATTGATCTTCTCAGAGAGATCGAGCAAAAAACCAGCATTTGTGGTATATATCTTATCGATCCTGCCCCCGTACCAGGAATCCGCACTTTGAAAAAACCGCTCTTCATAGCCCAGAGTCAGAGACGGCTGCCATTGGGCTATGTTATCCCGGGAATCGGAGAGCGGCATCGGTTTGAGAGTGATGCCAAGCTCGTAAATATCGCTTTCATAGGATGAATCACGGTCGTCATCAGCCGCTCGATCATCATTGTCAAACACCCGATACCGATATTGCACATCGACCGAAAACGTGGGAAAACGGTGTCTCCATCCGATGCCTCCGGTGGTGGCGGTGCCGTCAAACTCAGTAAAATACCGGTTGTAAAAATACTCCTCATAGCGAAAGTGCAGTTGGGCAGTTCCATTTTTGATCAGGTGGATATTGGCATCGCCCCGATAGAGATTGCGTTCATAGCTGTATGTCTCCAGTTCACCGGTGCCGTCTGAATCGACATAACTACGTACATGCACGTAAGGATAATAACCATAGAGGACGGTAGCGTTCCAATAATACCGGTCCACCCGAAGGCGGGTAAGGAAGTTTGGGTTGTATTTATCGGTATTGCTGACGGCTTGGGCGAAGTTTGCCGTCACGGATGGAGTGAACCGCCACCAGCGGTAATGCAGAGGATAAGCCAGATCCAGGCGTGTCGAAAGGATCAGATCATCGGTGGTTTCCACGTATACCAGATTGGGATGATTGGTCTGGAAGCGGTCCAGATCATAATCCGAAAGCTGAAAAACATTGTCTGAGTATTGCATTCCCAGACGGACTGCACCTTCCACTTGGGCAGAGGCAGATACTACCAGTA
>VGPI01000119.1 GCA_016875595.1 Candidatus Cloacimonadota bacterium | reverse complement strand
TCGTTATCATACACATATAAAACATGACAACGCTCTTCTTCGTAAACTCCGTCAAAAAAACCCGGTTTGAATTTGTCGCCGAAACTGCGGAATTCCAGGAGGGCATTGAAGATTGAGAAATCAGCACCAAAGCCGGGGAAAATGAAGCCACTGCCATAATCCTTGATCTGTGCGAATTCTCCATAGTTGTAAAGGTACAAATTATAGTTTTCCACAAAAGGGATCTTATAGTCGATACTTAAGATCTTCATTTCTGTGTTTCGATTGGTGGGTGTGGCATAATCACGGATAAATCCAGAATTGTATGGAAATGTGGGATAATTGTTCACGATACCCGGGAAGACGACATCGATATATGGATTGTCGTCGGGATGGTCAATATTGCCCAGTCCGGCGATGTCCAGGTCATAAGTAACATCGTCGGATGCCTGTGTCGCATCGAAAGGATAATCCGGCAAACCGTCATTATCGGTATCCAGCCATATTCTGCGGTCATTCGGAAATTTGTCATATACATCCGGGATTCCATCTTCATCCTTATCAGGATACTTGGCATAGACATTACGGTCATAACCCATGTTTATCCCGATCTTAAAATCGGTCAGATATGGAACATCAGTAAATGAAAGAGGAGTGGCATGGACCCGGGCGGAGATGATCTCGTTTTTGTAGATATTGTGGGTATACAATTCACCCCCAAGCCCAAAGAGAGGTGAATTGATACCGATAAAACCGCCCAGATTGCGGACATTTGGATAGAGTAACATATTGGAATATCGATTGAAGATCAATCCCCTGGCGAGGGTGTAATCACGGATATTACCCACTTTGAAATACACCCGGTCCTCACGATCTCCATACCTAACGTATAGCACTTTGTACAGATAATCCCGCCATTCGTCCCAGTCCTCTTTGCGTAACTTCCCTTCGCTATCCACGAGGATGTCAATGTCCAATCCGATCCCAATCTTACCGAATATGACCTCCGGCATTAATCTGATCTGAGAATAGGTCTGATTGTCAATGGTGACTGATCCGATCATTCCGTTCAGACCATACTCCAGTTCGCGATCGCCCGTGGTTACAATACTATCTATCTCGCTGAAGTCCTCATCGTGAGTGTTGTCGTACTCAAGCTGAGCGTAAACCAAAATTGGCAGGGTCAGCAGAATCAACAAGGCAACCGTTTTCATGTTATTTCTCCTTATGGATCAAAGATGGTGAGTATGCGAATTGCTATGTGGGAGTTTGTCAAGAAATATCTTATTCCGAAGCGATTGAGGGAATATGTCTGAAACCGATTGAGTAAGTGAATGGTGCTGAAGGGGGGACTCGAACCCCCACGAGCGTATCGCTCACTAGTCCCTGAAACTAGCGTGTCTACCAATTTCACCACTTCAGCACTTACTTTTCTCCATAATTTTCGCAGTAGTGCTATTTGTCAAGCAAAAATAACGCACCAGGATGAAATTAGAGGTTGACAAAAAGGGCGCAACGGCATTTGTGGGCTCAAAAAAACCGATCGATCGACATACCCACATGGAGGATAAATGACTGATCAAAAACGCGTTTACCTGTTTGGTAATGGTAAAGCCGACGGCAAGGCGGAGATGAAGAATCTCTTGGGTGGCAAAGGAGCCAATCTTGCCGAGATGAACCTGATCGGATTGCCGGTTCCCCCCGGATTCACGGTCACGACAGATACCTGTACTGAATACAACAAACTGGGAGCTGATAAGGTCAAGGCATTGCTGGATAATGAAGTCCGGCAGGCAGTAGCTCAGATAGAAAATATGATGGGAGCACAATTCGGTTCTACCGCGAATCCTTTGCTCCTGTCTGTCCGCAGCGGTGCCCGCGCTTCCATGCCGGGGATGATGGATACCATCCTCAATCTCGGACTCAATGAAGCAGCCGTCACCGGAATGATCAAGAAAACCGGCAATGCCCGCTTTGTTTGGGATTCTTACCGGCGTTTCGTCCAGATGTATGGTGAAGTGGTATTGGGAATGAAACCTGCCGACAAAGATGAAGCCGATCCGTTTGAGCATATCATCGATGAGATGAAAAAGGAAAAAGGTTTTACCAGCGATCTTCAGCTTTCCACTGCCGATCTCCAGGAACTGGTCAAACGCTTCAAAACAGCAGTAAAAAAACAAACCGGGCACGATTTTCCGGATGATCCGTGGGAACAGCTCTGGGGTTCCGTCTTTGCGGTGTTTAACAGCTGGAACAACGATCGTGCCCGCTATTACCGTGCCATGCACAATATCCCCGAAGAGTGGGGGACAGCAGTGAACGTGCAGGCGATGGTGTTCGGCAACATGGGCGACACCAGTGCTACCGGCGTTGCCTTTACCCGCGATGCTGCCACCGGAGAGAATATCTTCAATGGGGAATACCTGATCAATGCTCAGGGCGAGGATGTCGTTGCCGGCATCCGTACTCCGTTGCAGATTACACTTGAGGGCTCACGTCGCTGGGCGAAACTCCAGAATATCGAAGAGACCGACCGCCAAACTGAATATCCCTCCCTCGAAGAAGCGATGCCACAGGCATACTCGGAGCTTTTTGCCATCCAGCGCAAGCTTGAGGAACATGCCAATGACATGCAGGACATAGAATTCACCATCCAGGAAGGCAAGCTCTGGATGCTCCAGACTCGCAATGGTAAGCGTACCGGTGCCGCTGTGGTCAAGATCGCCATGGACTTGTTCCGGGAAGGAAGGATCAATGAGACCGATGCACTGAAACGGATCGAACCGATCAAGCTGGATGAGCTGTTGCATCCGGTGTTCTCGAAACAGGGACTTGCCAAGGCAACGGTGATCGCCAAAGGGCTTCCGGCTTCCCCCGGAGCAGCCACCGGCCAGATCGTATTTACCGCTGATGCCGCTGAGGAATGGGCAAAGCAAGGCTACAAGGTCATTCTGGTCCGCGTCGAGACCTCCCCCGAAGATCTGCGCGGTATGGATGTTGCCAAAGGTATTCTGACTGCCAGAGGTGGAATGACCTCGCATGCTGCCGTGGTGGCTCGGGGAATGGGCAAGTGCTGTATTTCCGGTGCCGGATCACTCCAGATCGACGCCAGAAGCCGCACACTGACCATCAATGATAAGGTCTATCGCGAAGGTGATTGGATTTCCCTGGACGGTACCAAGGGAAACGTGTTTGAAGGTAAGATCGAAACGCAGGATCCGGAGCTGTGCGGTGACTTTGCTGAACTGATGACTCTGGCGGACAAATACTCCGCCCTCAAAGTCCGCACCAATGCCGATACCCCCAAGGATTCCCGCATAGCCCGTCAATTTGGAGCCCAGGGCATCGGGCTTTGCCGTACCGAACACATGTTCTTTGAAGGTGATCGGATCAAAGCCATGCGTGAGATGATCCTTGCCAAAGAAGATGACATGACCGCCCGCCGGAAGGCATTGGATAAGCTACTGCCTATGCAGATCGCCGATTTTGAAGGCATCTTTGAAGCCATGGACGGCTTTCCGGTGACCATCCGTTTGCTCGATCCTCCCCTGCATGAATTTGTTCCGCATGAAGAAAAGAACCAAAAGGAAATGGCAGATGAACTGGGCATCGATATCAGCGTCGTCAAAGAACGCGTGATAGCCCTGCATGAACAGAATCCGATGCTGGGACACCGTGGCTGCCGTCTGGGCAATACTTATCCTGAGATCACTGAGATGCAGGCACGGGCGATCGTTGTAGCCGCTTTGAATGTGACCCAAAAGGGAGTGAAAGTCCTTCCGGAGATCATGGTTCCCTTGATTGGGAATGCGGCTGAATTCAAGATGCAGGAAGCGATTATCGACGAAGTAGCCGAGCAGGTCTTTGCTGAATATGGATCCCGGATCGAGTACTTGATTGGAACCATGATCGAGGTGCCACGGGCTGCTATCGTTGCTGATAAGATCGCCGAAAGTGCCGAATTCTTCTCTTTTGGCACCAATGACCTCACACAGATGACCTTTGGCTTTTCCCGTGATGATGTTGCCAAGTTTCTACCCATCTACCTCAGTAAGAACCTGCTCAAGAATGATCCCTTCCAGATCCTTGACCGGGATGGGGTGGGAGTTTTAGTCAGAATGGCGGTGGAGAAAGGCAGAAAGACCAACCCCAATCTCAAGATCGGAATCTGTGGCGAACATGGCGGAGAACCGAACTCGGTCGAGTTCTGCCACATTGTAGGGATGAACTATGTGAGCTGTTCACCCTATCGAGTTCCGATCGCCCGGGTTGCTGCTGCCCTCGCTGCTCTTACTCACGGCAGATAACTCTTATAATACCATACAATAAAGCCCGGTTTATACCGGGCTTTATTTATATGAGAGGGTGTTTACAACCTGAGTAGGGCTGCTCCCCGGGGCTTGATAACTACCAAATGCTCCGCTGCATTTTGCTCGGAATTAAACTGTAACAACACATCAGCAAGGCTCAGAGAACAATCCGATACACTCCGGTTGATCACGATCTTCAGGCAATGAGTATCATCAAAACGCTCCATAGATAAAATCTCCGGGGATTCCTCAGAAAGTCGGATCTCTCCATCGATCAACACCTGATATTGCTTTCGCAATGCGATACAAGAGCGGATAAACTCCCTCAATTCAACGGCTTCCGGCCGGTTTTGCCAATGCCAGTTGAAGGGACGCCGGTTGTCCGGATCCCCCTCGCCTTGCATCATGATCTCGTCACCGTAATAGATATGCGGTGTACCGAGATAACACATCTGGAAAAGAACCATTTGTTTGATGATTTCCATCTCATTGTCTGCCAGCGTGATGATCCGCCAGGTATCATGCGAGCCGAGGAGGTTCATCATTGCCCTCAAGCTCTGCAGCGGATAGGACGCCAAGCCTTCTTCCATCAGCCGAACAAATTCGGAGGTCGAGATGCTACTATCGACAAAGTAATCCAGAACCGGTGTTTTGAAGTAAGCATAATTCATTACGGAATCGAAGTATAGACCATTCAGCCATTCCTGAGCATTATTCCAGATCTCGCCAACTAACCAGGCATCCGGTTTCAGGGTCTTTACCATGTGCCGAAACCGCTGCCAGAACCAAAAAGGTACTTCATCCGGGACATCCAGACGGAAGCCGTCAATGCCGATCTCCAGAAGCCACCAGCGGGTCATCTCATCCAAATGCCCGAGCAGGGGTTGATTGGGTTTGGCAAGCGCAATGTCCCTCACGGCATTTTCCTCAGGATGATGTCGCAAGTGGTCATAATTCAGATCCGGCATATCCTTGATGCCCCACCAGCACTGATAATGGTCCTTCGGGTTGAAATCCGGCGGCAGTGGGTCGGGCAGAGGCCACTTTTTCCAATCATACCACAACCAGTAGGGCGATGCTTCACCCTTCTGCAAGCAATCACGAAAAGCCCAGTAGGTTTCGCCGGTGTGATTGAGGGCGATGTCAATGATGATACGGATACCACGGTCATGAGCCAAACTGACCAGTTCCTTCATCTCGGCTTCTGTTCCGAAATGGGGATCGATCCGCATAAAGTCAGCTGCATCGTACTTATGATTGGACTTAGCTTGCCACAACGGATTGAAATATATGATGGTTATCCCGAGTTCCTCGAGATAGGGTATTTTCTGGACGCAACCCGCGAGGTCACCACCATAAAAGGACCACCAGTCCGGTTTCCCGTTCGGGAGATATGGATTCTGCCGCAATCCCTCAAGGTCATACCAATCCAGCACCAAATGGTAAAATTCCGTATGTGCCGGCAGGTATTCCCCTTCAGGAGGAGCATCCCGGCAGTTCTCATAATACCACTCGGTAAAATCCGGATCATTGGCTGGATCGCCATTGCAGAACCGATCCGGAAAGATCTGATACACAATGCCGTTCCTTACCCACTCAGGAGTGGAGAACAAGGGCATCTTATCTTTCGCCAGTTTTATGAAAACAGATGTCTGATCCTGTGGTCTAATGCCATTGGCTCCAACCAGATAGACCGCATCAGAACCCATGACCTGAAAACCAAGATGAAGCTCGGACTTGCCCGACATATCAATGACCCGATGAAACACATCAAATCGCCGATCCGCACCCAAGCGATACATGGGGAAGGCAAAATTATCACAGAGGAGTTTGACCTGACTATTCAGACCAGACCACCACCGAAACCGCACCTCTATCTCGTTTTCGGATATGCGATTAAACGAATACAGCTCACTTTCAGTGCGATTGAGTTCATCCAGATTATCTTTGATATCTGCCCAACTAAACATATCAACGGCATCTGATACGGAAAGCAGCGAGTTTCGGCCGCCAAAGGGATCAGCGACTGACTCCGGATTACTGGGATCAGGCATCCACAGTCCATCCACGATGAACTTATACAAGTAATTGCCATTGGGCAGGTTAAAGTCGATCTGATAGATGCCCCCATGATTCTCCAGAGGGATGATCTTCCAGTTTGTGTGGTCACCAGCGATCCCGACCAGGTGTTTTCCCG
>VGPI01000118.1 GCA_016875595.1 Candidatus Cloacimonadota bacterium | reverse complement strand
CATATCAGCAAGTTGCTTACCACCCATCGCCTTGTTCTTCCTGGTGTTTTTACTGCTGTAGCTAAAGACCTCCCAAGCGGCGATCGCCACGGCTTGTGCCAGATTGATCGAGGGCATCGATCTGCCTGTCGGGATCTGGCAACGCAGGGGACACAGGTCGGCTTCTTCATCGGTCAAGCCAAAGGTCTCTCTGCCAAAGACCAGCCCTATCTGCAGACCGGGGAGCTTGTGGATATACTCCGCGGTGCCGGGCGGGGGCATATCTACCGGTTTGGTCTTCCCCACCCGCCTTGAGAAGGCGATCACCCGATCCAGATCAGCGATGGCTTCAGCCAGGGAAGGGAAGATCTGCACCTGTTCCAGGATATGTTCAGAATGCACCGCCAGGTAAAAGTCGTTCTTAACGGGGATTGTGCCTACAATCCTCAGATTATGGAAGTCAAAGTTATTCAGGATCCTTGCCACGGCACCCACGTTGCCGGCATAGATCGGCTCCACCAGGATGAAATGGACATTATCCATCCGGATCAAGCCCGGTTGATGATCTGAACCAGGCGGCTACCCATGTGCGCAACATTGGGATTGGAGTCGTTCTTCCATTCCAGGACGGTGCGTTTGGTAACGCTGATGAAGTCGAAGGATTTATCCCGCATATTCTTCTGGGTAAAGATATTAGCCAGCTTTTTCATCGTCATCCAGATGGTCTGGATACGTCGTTCATCGGCATCCAGCAACCACCGCCGGATACTGGCATAACATTGTATGGGACGCTGCCTACCCACTTGAGTAAGGATATGCGTAATCTTCTTTTGCACCTCTTCGCTCTCGTCATTGAGCATCTTACCCACGAAGCTCAGCACGTAATTGGTGTTCTTGATCACAATATTCTCGATCCCGTGCAGTGCCAGAGCCCGCTTTTTTTCATTTTCCGATTCCGCCCAGGTGCCCATATACTCTTTCATAACTTCAGGATGCTTCTTCCACAGTTCAAAAGCCATGGTCTCCGTTTCCCATGGTACCGATTCAAACATCCGATCCATCATCATGATGATCTTGAGGGGTTCATCCTGCAATTTGTAGTAAAAGTAAAACAATGCCGTGGCTCGAATACCATACAGATGGTCGTCCAGCATCCGGATACAGATATTGTCCAGATCATCGCATTTCCGGCATTGCGCCAGCCCTTTCCCGAGGTCTTCGCGAACAAAGTAATTGGGTGTATTGGCTATATCAAGTATCTTCTTTTCGGCTTGTTCGATCTTGCCTTTATCGAGGTTTGTCAGGATGTTATTGATTGAACTTTCCAGTTTTTTGATTTCGTCAACGTCAAGACGTCCGACCGGTCTCAGCATAATCAGCTCCCAGTTTTATCTGTAGTTATGATAGTATTTACCAGATAGAATAATACAACAGGTCAACACCCGCATGATGTCAATGAGTTTTACCGCCTAAATGGATAGGTTTGCTATCTCCGCGACATGATAATCAAAGACAGCTTTCTGTCAAGTGCTTTCTCTGCCGGGATCGAACAGATCGGATTGGTTCAGTCCTTGGAGATACTTGGCTGTGGTCTTGAAATGAAGTTTTACCACTTCATTGAGCCGTCGTTCCGAATACCTGCTGATGAACTCTTTGAATGGCTGGGCAATGCTGCCGGATGCACCCAGGGGAAAGTCGATCTGATAGTGCTCTCTCATCTCCTGGTGAGCTTGCAGAAATTGATATCGGGCGAGGATGGATGCTGCCGCAACTGCCGGATCCGCCTCCGCATGATGCCTTTCCATCACCGGTATTCCCAGTTGCTTTTGCTGACATAAGCGCTGGACTTTGGAAGAAACACTGAACTGATCCACAATGACCCCATCCAATTCAGGCAACGGAGCAAACCCATTAATATTCGAAGGAGCGTTTCCCTCCTGCGCTTTTTGTGTTGAGAAGGCATAGGATGCCGATCTCTCCGCCAGACCCCGGATCAAGGTATAATGCAGCCAAGCCAGCAGATCGTTAAGGTTCTTGCCCTGTGCCCGGAAACTGTCATAGAGTTCATTATACTTGACCGGTTTCAGAACCAGACAATTGATCCGTTGCCGATATTTCTGGTAGAGCTTTCCCGCGATCGCTTTTATCTGTATATCCGACAGCAATTTACTGTCGATCACACGCATTGCTCTCAGATCAGCCAGCATACCATCGTCAATCGCCACAGCACAACCGACCAAAGCCCCGAAATAGTCACCTTTGCCACATTCATCCGATCCGATCCAGCTTTTCCATTGATGAAGAGGAAGCGGCTTGTGCCTGACCTGGATCCTATCCAACAGATGCTTGATATCCAGCCCGAGTTTACTTTTGGCATCTCCACCAACGATGGTTGTGACCCCTTTTTTGGCGGAATAATAGATATTCAATACAACCTCCTTACGGCCGGCTCTGGGTGTATGCGCCCCGGTCTTATCATTACTATAAAACCGCAACTGGATACCATACATAATCTCCCGCTCGTCAGATATCTGGATGCCCATCTTTCCTAATTCCGGCATCAGATCCGCCAGATACTCTTCAATTCTCTCATTCATTAGCGCCTTCTTTGCTTTTCTCGGTATGGGATGAGTGCAGAAAAAACCCTCTTTCTGTCAAGCGAATTGCGACTCTGCAGCCATTTCCTTCAGCTTCGTATCCATCCTTGTGCTTGACATAATCCCGCTCCTGAATATTATTAGCTTCAGAAGAAAACACTCCCAAGGAGACAATATATGATTACTGTCCGCATCAATGGCAAGCCGGTAAGCGTCGCCAAGGACACCAAAGTCCTCCATGCCTGCACGAAAGCGGGTTTTCCCGTCCCCCACCTCTGCTATCATGAGGACCTTCCCGCCTTTGGCAATTGCGGGGTCTGCGTAGTTGAGATCAATGGCAAACCGATACGTGCCTGTACCACACCTTGCGAGGACGGGATGAAAGTAATCACCAATTCCCGCAAGTTACTTGATCTGCGCCGCGAAGCCCTGGAGATCATTCTCTCCAATCACCCCAATAACTGCCCCGAATGCATCAAGAACGGCAGATGTGAACTGCAGGATCTGTCTCAGCAACTTGCCATCCGCCACAAGAACCTCAAACGGCTCAAACGCAAGTATGAGAAGCGCGACGAATCATCGCAGGCAATCACGCTTGATCCCTCCTACTGCATCCAATGTGGTCGCTGCACCTACGTTTGTAATGAGATCCAGGCAGTGCATGCTTTGGAGAACTCCAATCGCGGCTTTGACACCTATGTCGGTCCCACCTTCAACCGCCCCCTCGAGGAGTCCGAATGCGTCAAATGCGGTCAGTGCTCTGCTCATTGCCCTGTGGCGGCAATCTATGAATGTGATAACTCCGACGACCTCTGGAAAGCACTTTATGACAGCGACAAGATCCTGGTGGCACAGGAAGCGCCGGCGGTGCGTGTCGCTCTCGGTGAAGAATTCGGTTACAAACCCGGAACCAACGTTGCCGGAAAGATGTACACTGCCCTGCGTGAATTGGGATTCCACTATGTCTTTGACACCAATTTCGGTGCTGACCTCACCATCCTGGAAGAGGCATCCGAATTTGTGGAGATCTTCCGCCACCACCCGGAGGAATTCCCCTTGATCACCACCTGTTGCCCTGCCTGGGTGGACTATCTGGAAAAATTCTTCAGCGACCTCATCCCCCATTTTTCCAGTGCCAAATC
This sequence comes from Candidatus Cloacimonadota bacterium, assembly GCA_016875595.1. Taxonomy (GTDB): domain Bacteria; phylum Cloacimonadota; class Cloacimonadia; order Cloacimonadales; family Cloacimonadaceae; genus VGPI01. The sequence goes on along the minus strand of VGPI01000118.1, from coordinate 2,827 downwards.
CCCGCATCAGATGGTCGGCGCCATGGTCAAGACCTACTGGGCACAGAAGATGAAAATCGATCCCAGCCGCATCTTCCTCGTATCCGTAATGCCTTGCACGGCAAAGAAATATGAGATCGATCGGATGGAGGATATGTACTGTTCCGGACATAAAGACGTGGATCTCACCATCACCACCCGTGAACTGGCACGCATGCTCAAAACCCGTGGCATCGATCTGCGTCACCTTGAAGAGGGAAATGCGGACAATCCCCTGGGTGAATACTCCGGTGCCGGAACCATCTTCGGCGCTACCGGAGGTGTGATGGAAGCCGCTTTGCGCACTGCCTATCACCTTGTAACCGATTCAGAATTACCCGATCCCAACATCCCCTTCGTCCGGGGTCACAAAGGGATCAAGAAAGGCACGCTCCAGATCCTCGGCAACGATATCCACATCGGCGTCGCATCGGGGCTTTCCAACGTTGCCCAGATCCTCAATGAAGTGCGTGATGCCAAAGCCCAGGGAAAACCCGTCCCTTACCACTTTATCGAGGTGATGGCTTGCCGCGGCGGCTGTGTGGGCGGTGGTGGACAACCCTATCCCTCTTCCAATCGCAACCGGATGCTGAGAGCCAAAGGACTCTATCACGAGGATGAGACCCTCACGCTCCGCGAATCCCACAACAACCCCTCCATCAAACAGGTCTATGTTGAGTTTTTGGAAAAACCCAATTCACCCATCGCCAAAAAACTCCTCCATACCTGCTACATCCCACGCCCGATGAAGCTCAAAACAGAATAACCACACCTATTGAACCAAACATCTGCTACCGACACGCTGTCCCGCTCAATCCAGCGGAACAGCGTGTCGGTCTTTTATATCAAAATGCCTTGAATGAGCAAGAGGACCTCACTCCAATAAACCATCCGGATTATAATGAAAATAAGCGACCGCGGATCACTCCTCCTTGCTTGATCACCTTAGTATAACCTTAGTATAACCTTACGGCCGTAAGGTTATACTAAGGTTATACTAAGGTGATCAAGCAAGGAGGAAAGAGGGGAGTAACGAAGTTGTTGACAATTATGCGCACTGATTTTTCAATGATATTGTAAGAAAAAAACTGAATAGGGAGGCGGTAATGCCACATCGAGTGTTAGCGATCAACCCGGGGTCAACTTCTACCAAGATAGCGGTTTATGAGGGCGACGTCCCACTGTTTGATCTGACCTTGCGTCACGATCCGGCGGAGTTGGCACCCTTTGGTGGGATCATCGAGCAGTATGAATTCCGCAAGTCATTGGTTTTAAAGGCAATGAATGAACATAATGTAGCGCCTGAGAGCTTATCGGCAGTGGTGGGACGTGGTGGCTTGGTACGGGCTGTCAGTGGTGGCACCTGGAAAATTTGTGAAGCCATGCTCCGTGACCTCAAAGACCCATCTCTCTGGGGCAGGATCCATGCTTCCAATCTGGGTTCGTTCATCGCCAAGGCAATCGCCGATGATCTGGACCTCCCTTCCTTCATCGTCGATCCCGTGGTGGTCGATGAGTTTGATGCGATCGCCCGCATCTCCGGGATGCCTCAAATTGAGCGTAAATCCCTCTTTCACGCTCTAAATATTCGATATATCGCGCGTTTGATCGCCAAAGACCTCGGCAAAGAGTTTACCCAAACGAATCAGATCGGCGTTCACATGGGCGGAGGCATCTCGGTAGCAGCGATCAAAGAAGGCAGAACGGTCGATGTCAATAACGCCCTGTTGGGCATGGGTCCTTTTTCTCCCCAAAGATCGGGAGCCTTGCCGATCGGTGATCTACTGGAACTGGCTTTCTCCGGTAAATACACTCATAAACAATTAGTTACGATGCTGTCCAAAGAAGGCGGGCTGATGGCTTACCTGGGAACCGACAGCGGGATTGAGATCAACCGCAGGATCGATGAAGGTGACGACTTTGCCCGTCAGATCCAGGACGCGATGTGCTATCAGGTCGCCAAAGAGATCGGCGCCTGCGCTGCCGTGCTCTGCGGCAAAGTGGATGCGATCTTCCTATCCGGTGGCTTGATCTACAATAAATGTGTCGTGGATTACATCATCAAACATGCCGGATTCATCGCTCCCTTCCGTCTCTACCCCGGGGAGAAGGAGATGGAAGCGCTGTGCCAGGGCGCTTTGCGTGTCCTGAATGGTTTAGAAGAGGCACAAGATTATCCTTATCAATAAGTTACCAGTGAGCAGAATCGACATGCGGCAGCAAACGACCCTGATTCAATTGATGCGGAGGATGGCTCTGTCAGTCCTGTTGCTCCTGTCTTTAGTTCCGCTTTATGGCAACCGTTGGACGATCCTGGTCTATATGGCGGCAGATAACAACCTCAGCGAAAATGGCTATGAGGACATCAATTCGATGGAATCCGTGGCATTGCCGTCAGGTGTCAATGTCATTGTCCAGGCGGACTTTGCCTCCTCCTCTCCCCAATCAGGCGGTTACCGCTACCGGATCCGTCAGGACAATTCACCCATGGTGACTTCGCCCATTCTATCGACGCTGGGCGAAATCAACAGCGCCGATCCTCAGATCATGAACGACTTTATCCGCTGGGGATTCAATGCTTATCCGGCGCAGCACAAGATGCTGGTGATCTGGTCGCATGGGAGCAGTTGGTACAAGTCCGATCGTGGAAAATGGATCTGTCCCGATGAATCGTCACAGCAATTGATGAGCGTTGCCAATGGCGATCTGAACAGGGCACTGCTGAACATCCCGCATCTGGATATCCTGCTGTTTGACGCCTGTGGGATGCAGACTATCGAGGTCTTGACGGAGGTGGCGGGATTTGCGG